>CAYMBB010000418.1:0-1535 GCA_964388515.1 uncultured Anaerolineaceae bacterium | reverse complement strand
GGCCCGGCGAGCCCGCTGCCGACGACCGCGGCCAGGACCGCCGAGGCGCCCGGGATCGGGACGACGACACCGCCTTCCTCGACCCAGGCCGCCACGAGCTCCTCGCCGGGATCGCTCACACCCGGCGTCCCGGCGTCGGTGACGATGGCCAGGTCGGCGCCCGAGCGCAGGTGGGCCAGGAGCTCGGGCAGGCGGGCGGCGGCGTTCCGGGCGTGGAAGCTGACCAACCGGGTGCTGATCCGGTGGCGGGCGAAGAGACGGCGGGTGAGGCGCGTGTCCTCAGCGGCGACGAGCGGGACGGCGGCCAGGACCTCGAGGGCCCGGAGCGTGACGTCGGAGAGGTTGCCGATCGGCGTCGCGACGACGTACAGCCGCCCGCCCGGTGCGTGCCCGCCCGGGCCAGCCACGCTGCCCCCGCCGGCGGCGACCGACTCCTCCGCCTCCGGTCGCCCGCTCACCGCCGCGCGGAGCCCGGCCGGCGGCGCGGGTAGAGATAGTCGATCCCGGTCGTCCGGGGCCCGAGCTTGGCCACCGGCGGCACCTGGCGCTTGAACTCGGAGCCCGCCACCATCCGCTCCACCCGCTCGACGAGCGCCGCCTCGAAGCCGATCGCCACGAGCTCCTCGGGCGACCGGCGCCGGTCGACCATCCAGTACAGGAGCCGGTCGAGGACCGGGTACGAGAAGCCGGCCTCGCCCTCGTCGGTCTGGCCCGGCCACAGGTCGGCCGAGGGCGCCTTGCGGATGATCGCCTCGGGCACCCCGACGGCGAGCGCGAGCTGGCGGACCTGGCTCTTGTACAGGTCGCCGATCGGGTTGAAGGCGCAGGCCGCGTCGCCGTAGATCGTCGTGTACCCGATCAGCGACTCGGTCTTGTTGCCGGTTCCCGCGACCAGCCCACCCCAGGTCACCGACCGGTCGTAGAGGACGGCCATCCGGACCCGGGCCATGAAGTTGCCACGCCGGACCGGGCTGGCGGTCAGGCCCTCCGGCCCCGCCGCCCCGGGCTCGCCGTCGCGGCCGAAAAAGCCGTCGACGATCGGCGTGATCTCGACCAGCTCGCTCGCGCAGCCGAGCCGGCGCACGACCTCCCGGGCGTCGGCGACCGAGGCCGGGGCCGAGGTCCGATAGGGCATCAGGAGGCAGAGCAGCCGCTCGGGGCCGATCGCCTCGGCGACGAGGAAGGCGACGAGGGCCGAGTCGATCCCGCCCGACAGGCCGAGCAGGGCCCGCTCGAAGCCGGCCTGGCCGAGCTGGGCGCGGATGAACTCGCCGATCACCCGGCGGGCGACGTCGGTGTCGATCGCGAGCTCGTCGGGCAGCTCGAAGAGCACCGACTCGCCGAGCGCCTCGCCGGCCTTCCCGCCGAGCGCGTCGCCGGCCGCCCCGCCGGCCTTCCCGCCGGCCGCCCCGCTCACCCCGGCCCCCCCGCCGGTTCGTCGAGGGCGAGGCCGGCCCGCTCGGCGACGACCCGCTCCCGCTCGCGGACCCGCCGCCCCCGACGCCCGGCGCCCAGGCCCGCCCGGGCGAGCCGTT
>CAYMBB010000417.1:0-1546 GCA_964388515.1 uncultured Anaerolineaceae bacterium | reverse complement strand
GTGGTATATAGGTAGTCTTACGAGGCGATACCCTACTACGAGAGCGCCAACAACCTGTCCGGCGTGTTATGGGTGTACCTGTAGCCGACCGCCGTCGAGACGCCCCGCTGGGAGACCGACAAGACCGTGACGCCGGCGCCCCTGCACCCGCTCGGGGTGAAGGGCGTCGGCGAGTCGGCAACTGTCGGGTCGCCGCGAGCGATCGCGAACGCGGTCGTCGACGCGCTCGGGCACCTGGGCGTCCGGCACATCGACATCCCGATCCAGCCCTGGAAGGTCTGGCAGATCCTCCACGACAAGGGGGTGACGCCATAAGCCGCCTGGCACAGGGGGCGCTGTTCGCGCGGGCGGCCGAGCTCTCGGCCGCGGGCCGCCCGTTCGCGACCGCGACGGTCGTCGCCGTTCGCCGCCCGACTTCGGCCCGCCCCGGGGCGCACGGGATCGTCCACCCGGACGGATCGATCGAGGGCTGGGTCGGCGGCAGCTGCGCCCAGCCGATCGTCGTCCGCGAGGCGCTCCGCGCCCTCGCGGACGGCCAGCCGCGCCTCCTGCGGATCTCGAAGGACGCGCCGTCCGACAGTCGTCGGGGCGACGGGATCGTCGAGTACGTGATGACCTGTCACTCCGGCGGTACCCTGGAGATCTACGTGGAACCGCAGCTCCCCGCGCCGGTCCTCTGGGTCGCCGGGACGACCCCGATCACCGGCGCGCTCGTCTCGCTCGGCGCGACGGCCGGCTTCCGGGTCACGCTCGTGGACCCGATCGCCGACGCGGCCGACTTCCCGGCCGCCGAGCGCGTCGTCTCCGGTGCGGATCTCGCCCGGCTCGACCCGGATGCGAGCCCGTACGTCGTCGTCGCAAGCCAGGGCGGCTGGGACGAGGAGGCGCTTGCCTCGGCGCTCCGGCGCGAGGTCGCGTACATCGGGCTCGTCGCGTCACCGACGCGGGCGGCGGCCGTGCGGGCCTACCTGCGCGACGAGGGCGTCCCCGAGGACCGGCTCGCAGCGCTCCGTGCGCCGGCCGGCCTCGACCTCGGGGCCGAGACGCCGGAGGAGGTCGCCCTCTCGATCCTCGCCGAGCTCGTCCAGGTCCGGCGCGGCCGGGCGCCGTTCATCGCGGCGCCCGGGCCGGCGACGGTCGCCGGGCGGACCGGGGAGGGCGAAGCGGCCCACGCACCCGACGCCGTCGGCGAGATCGTCCTGCTCGATCCCGTGTGCGGGATGACCGTCGAGCGTGAGCACGCCCGGCACCTCGCCGAGTACGGCGGCCTCGTTTACGCGTTCTGCAGCCTTGGCTGCCGGGCCCGGTTCATCAAGGACCCGTCGGCCTACGTCGGCGAGTCGCCCCCATCGGGCGCCTGAGCGCCACCTGACCTGAGCGTCGCCTGGCGGATCGGATGCAGTTCTCACGCCCTATCGAGATTGACGCGACCCGCCAGAAGGTCTGGGAGTTGCCCATCGCCCCCACCACGGCCCGCCTGTGCGGGACGGGCGCCCCGGCCACCGCACCAGTGGACCCGACACCCTACCGCGCCCGGGCGAAGGGC
>CAYMBB010000416.1:0-1570 GCA_964388515.1 uncultured Anaerolineaceae bacterium | reverse complement strand
GGATCTGGCTGTTGAGCGTTGCGATCCGTCCGGCGAGGTCGTTGACAAGGGAGACCTGCTGGCCGACCTGGTAGTCGACCCCGTCGGTGAGCGTCGTGAGCTGGGCGGCATCGCGGTTGAACCGGCGGGCAAGCGTGCCCGCCTGCTCGACGAGGGCGGCTCGCGCGGCGGTCGAGGTGGGGTCGGCGGCGAGGTCCTGCCAGGCGTTCCAGAACCGGCCGAGGACCGTACCGAGACCCGAGCCGCCGGGCTCGGGGAAGACGGACTCCACCTTGGCGAGCTCGTCTCGCCTCGTTTCCCATTGGCCGCGGAGGGCGAGCTGTCCCCGGATCTGGAGGTCGAGGAACGCGTCGCGGACGCGTTCGATCGAGGCGACCGTGACGCCGGTCCCCACCTGGCCCGGCTGGCCGCTCCGGTTGAACGTGGGGTACGTGTACGGTTCCGCCGCGACGAGGCGGACGCGCTGGCGCGAGTAGCCCTCCGTGTTCGCGTTCGCCGTGTTCTGGGCGGACGTGTCGAGCGCGACCTGGTTGGCGATGAGCGCGCGGAGGCCGGTGTTGAGACCGAGCCAGGCGGAGCCCATCGTCAGGCCTGCCGATCAATGTCGCCCGGCGGCTCGTGGGTCACGTACGTCCGGGCCGGATGATCGGGTGCGCCGAGGTCCGTCGCCGAACCGCTCCGCCCAAGACCGACGAGCAGGCGCATCGTCGCCGCGTCGACCGCCCACGCCCGCTCGATGAGGTAGGCGTTGCGCCGGGCGGCGAGATCGAGGCGGTCACGGAGGGCGGCCATCCGGGCGAGATCCAGCCGGGCACGGTCGGCGTCGGTGAGCGCGTTCGCAAGATCGCCCACCCGGGCGCTGAGGATCTCCGCGCGCTCGTTCGCCGCGACGAGCGCGGCGAGATCGTGGCGCTCGACCGCGGCCGTCAGCGAGGCCGCCGCTCCGGCCAGCTCGCCGAGGGCGGCCAGGAGCGCGGCCGGTCGATCGGAGGCGAGCTCGCGGTTGCCGGCCGGCGCTCGACCACGGTCGGCCATCGCGGTCACGTCGCCCTACGCCGTCGTGTCGAGGATCCCCCGGGCGATCCGCTCCGGATCGACCCGGTAGGTCCCGTTTGTCAGCTTCGTCCGGGCGTCCGCCACGACGTCCTCGCGGACGTCGGGCGCGGCGTTGGCCGCCCGGAGCGCCTCGTGGAGCTCGCGGCTCCGCATCGACAGCTCGACCCGCGCGGCGGGTGCGCCCGCCCGCCCGGCGGCGCCCGGGTCGGCCGGGATGGACTCCTCGGGCCGAGGTCGAGCCGGGCCGGACGGTGGGACGGCCTGGCCAAGATCGGTCGGCTTGATCGGGGGCTGCTCGTTGATCTTCATCGTGCTCCTCTGGTGGGCTTCAGCGTAGGGTTCGGTCGTCAGGAGCGGCGGCTTGACCCCGGATCGGGGCGATCGTCACGCCACCGATCATCGCAGCCGTCCGATCTGGACCGCCTCCGCGAGCGTCTCGTCCTGGATCGACAGCGCGCGGGCGTCGAGGCCGAGCGTCCGCTGGTACCCGATCAGCTCGGTCATCGCCGTGATC
>CAYMBB010000415.1:0-1574 GCA_964388515.1 uncultured Anaerolineaceae bacterium | reverse complement strand
GCGGAGGAACGCATGGCCACGATCGTCGACGCCGAGCACTACCTGTTCACATCCGAGTCGGTCACCGAGGGCCACCCGGACAAGATGTGCGACCAGATCTCGGACGCGATCCTCGACGCGATCATCGCCGACGATCCGGACGCGCGCGTCGCGTGCGAGACGGCGACGACGACCGGCCTGGTCATGGTCCTCGGCGAGATCACCACCTCGACCTACGTCGACTTCCAGTCGATCGTCCGGGACACCGTCCGTGACATCGGCTACACCCGGGCGGACTACGGCTTCGACTACCTCACCTGCGGCACGCTCGTCAGCATCAAGGAGCAGTCACCGGACATCGCGGTCGGCGTCGACGCCGCGCTCGAGGTCCGTCAGGACGCCGCCCCCCGGCACGAGCTCGGCGCCGGCGACCAGGGGATGATGTTCGGCTACGCCTGCCGCGAGACGCCCGAGCTGATGCCGCTGCCGATCGCCCTCGCCCACCGGATCGCGCGCCGCCTGGCCGAGGTCCGTCGGACCGGCCAGCTCCCGTACCTGCGCCCGGACGGCAAGACCCAGGTCACGGTCGAGTACGAGCGGGGTGTGCCGAAGCGCGTCCGGACGGTCGTCGTCTCCGCCCAGCACGATCCCGACGTCCGGCCCGAGCGGCTCCGCCAGGAGATCGTCGAGACCGTCATCCTGCCCTCGATCGACAAGGCGCTCCGCCCCAGCGACCCGATCATGCACGTCAACCCGACCGGGCGGTTCGTGATCGGTGGCCCGATGGGCGACGCCGGCCTGACCGGGCGCAAGATCATCGTCGACTCGTACGGCGGGATGGCCCGTCACGGCGGTGGCTGCTTCAGCGGCAAGGACCCGACCAAGGTCGATCGCTCGGCTGCCTACGCCGCCCGCTGGGTGGCCAAGAACGTCGTCGCCGCCGGGCTGGCCGACCGCTTCGAGCTCGAGGTCGCCTACGGGATCGGGATCGCCCGGCCGCTTTCGCTGTCGGTCGAGTCGTTCGGCACCGGGCGGATCCCCGACGAGAAGATCCACGCCCTGATCGAGCGCAACTTCGACCTCCGGCCGGCGAGCATCATCGCCGCCCTCGACCTCCTCCGGCCGATCTACCGCCAGACGGCCGCCTACGGGCACTTCGGCCGGCCCGACCTCGACTTGCCCTGGGAGCGGACCGACAAGGCCGAGCTGCTGGCGGCCGAGGCGGGACTGCCGGCGCCGAAGCTCGTGCCGGTCGCGGGCCGAGTGGCTGAGCCATCGGGAGCGCGGGGAGCCGGTCGAGGCTCCTCGGGCGCCCGAAGCTGACTGCCCGGCGCTGACCGCCCGGCGCTGACCGCCCCGCGGCTGACCGCCCCGCGCCCTGCGCATTCGTTCGCAGACTCGCGGCGGCCGCGCCTCAGGTCCCGGCGAACGCCCGGACCCCCGCCTCGACCGCGCGCTGGTCCTGGGCCGAGTCGCCGCCGCTCACCCCGACCGCCCCGACGAGGACGCCGTCGCGCTCCAGGGGCATCCCGCCCGCGAAGATGATCGTCCGCCCGCCGGCGACCGTGTGGTAGCCGAAGAACTCGGTGTTCGGC
>CAYMBB010000414.1:0-1583 GCA_964388515.1 uncultured Anaerolineaceae bacterium | reverse complement strand
TCGTCCTGGTCATCCGGCGCAACCTTGGGGCCTCCGCGACGTTGGGAGCCACCGTCGAACCCGCAGCGGGGACCCCGGCCGGTGGATACGTGCGGGCCTCCGTCGGGGCTCCTGGGGCCGCTGAGGCCCCCGCCGACACCGGTGGAGCATCCGCGGCGACCTCCGACGCCTTCCGCACCTCGCTCACGGCGACCGGCCTCGGTGACCGGGGGACGGTCCCCGGTTCGCTCGTCACCGTCGACACCACCGACACCACCGCAGCGGCAGCTCCCACGGGCGGCCTACCGGGGCTCGGACGACCGGCGGTCTTCGGCCAGTTCATCCAAGGCGCCAGCGGCCGAGGCGTATTCGTCTTCTCCTCGCCGGCCCCGAAGTGAGGATCGATGGCTGAGGGAGCATTCACCGACGGGGATGCGGCGGTCAAGGTCGCGGTCTACGCCGCCCTCACCTACGACATCATCAGCGCGACCAACTCCTCGCCGCAGACGACCGAGATCAACGCGGCGGCCCGCGCCGAGACGCTGATGAAGTGGGTCAAGATCGGCCTCCTCCAGGCGGCCGGGTTCGCGCTCATCGGCATGATGCTCGACAAGCAGCGGTGGCCTGCAGCCCTGGGAGCTGGCCTCGCCGGGTCCCTGCTCTGGGTACAGTACGTCCACGCCCGCGATGCCGGGCTCGCCTCGGCGGAGCCCCCGACCGAGACCTACGGCTAGGGAGGGAACGATGGACGTCGATGCGAGGCTCGCGGCGCTCGAGGAGCGGGTCGGGGCCCTGGAGACCGAGCGCGACGAGGCACGGGCGAAGGCCGCCCAGGTCCAGGCCCAGATGGACGGCGCGCTGGAGCAGATGCCGCCGATGATGCGCCGCCTCGCGGAGAAGGCGATGGCAGCGTTCAACGGGAGCTCGGGTGGCAACGCTTAGCTATGCCGAGGTCGCACGCCTGGCGGAGAACGCCGGGTTCCGTGGCGACCGGTGGTCGAACGACCAGCGCCGCTACTCCGAGGCCGCGGTGGCCGTCGCGATCGCCCGGGCCGAGTCCGGGCTGAACCCGGACGCCCGGAACCCCTCGGGGGCCACGGGGCTGTGGCAGGTCCTCGGTGGGAGCACCGACCCGCAGGAGAACGCGAACGAGGCGTTCCGCCGCTACTCGGCCAACGGCCGGAACTTCGGCCGTGGGACCGTCTCGACATGCATGTGGACGACGTTCTGCTCGCGCATCTACATCGCGTTCATCCGCAACGCGAACGTCGCCGTGCGTCAGGTCACCCCGCCGGGGTTCGTCCAGCAGCAGGTGCAGGCCGCAGGACAGGCCATCGACTTCTTCGCGGCGAACCCGATCCTGAACCCGGCGTTCGGTGGTCTCCGGCTCGCCGAGGACGCCTGGGGATGGCTGTTCAAGGGCCCGGCCGACTGGGTGAAGACGCTCGTCGGGACGATCCAGTGATTCGTTTCCGGCGGGCTCGTCCGCGTCGGCGAAGCGATCGCCGGGGCGCTGCTCGTCCTGGTCGGGCTGTGGTTCATCATGTCCAACACGAAGACCGGAGCCCAGCTCACCCAGCAGGCAGGGACGGCGGCGAAGGTCG
>CAYMBB010000413.1:0-1589 GCA_964388515.1 uncultured Anaerolineaceae bacterium | reverse complement strand
AGCCGCCGGCTGCCCGACGGCGGGCGGCGAACCGCTCGTCGGCGCCGGCCCAGCCGGTGTCGACCGCGACACCGGCGGCGTCGAGATCGACGAACAGCGGCGCGTGGTCCGACGGGACGGGCTTGCCCTTGCGGGCCTCGCGGTCGATCTCCGCCCCCACGACCCGGCGCGCGACCGGGCCGGTGGCCAGGAGGTGGTCGATCCGCATCCCCTCGTTGCGCTGGAAGTTGCCGGCCCGGTAGTCCCACCAGGTGTAGCGGCCAGGTTCGTCGTGCCGGAGCCGGTAGAGGTCGGCCAGGCCCCAGGCACGGAGCCGCTCGAACGCGGCCCGTTCCTCAGGCGAGACGTGGGTCCCGCCCCGGGCCAGCTCGGGGGCCCAGACGTCCTCGTCGCCCGGGGCGACGTTGAAGTCGCCGCCCAGGACGAGCGGCTCGTCGGGCGAGCGCGTCTCGGCCAGCCAGCGGGTGAGCCGCTCGAACCAGCGCAGCTTGGCCCGGAAGAAGGGCGAGTCGACCGCCCGCCCGTTCGGCGCGTAGAGGCTGACGACGCGGATCCCGCCGCACACCGCGGCCATCATCCGGGCCTCGCGCGAGGGCTCGAGGTCCTCCTCGGCCAGCTCCGTCCCGGCCGCACTCGAGCGGACCGGCCCGTCGCCGAAGTTCGTGACGACGTCGTCGATCCCGACCCGCGAAGCGATCGCGACCCCGTTCCAGCGGCCCTCGCCGTGGTGGGCGATCTCGTAGCCCGCCATCCGGAAGGAGAGCACGGGGGCGGCATCGTCGGCCAGCTTCGTCTCCTGGAGGAGCAGGACGTCCGGCCGGGCGCGCTCGAGCCACCACTCGACCTTCTCGAGGCGGGCCTTGAGCGAGTTGACGTTCCAGGTCGCGATCCGCACGGCAGTCCCTCGGTCGGGTCGGGTCGGTGTGGTCGGGCGCGCCGGATCCCGGTCCCGGATCAGTACCGCCGGCCGCGCTGGCGGGCGAGGTCGAAGGTCGCCGTGTCGGCGATCGCCATGACCGCCATCGTGCCCGCCTGGACCGGGTCGGAGACGACGAGGTCGACGTGCTCGGTGATCGAACCGGCCATGTTCAGGGCGACGATCGGGATGCCGACTGCCCGCAGCTCGTCGGCGGCCCGGCTGATCTCGCCGCCCATGATCGAGCCGGCGAGGACGAGGAGCCGGGCCCGGGGCAGGTCGGCCACCGCCCGGACGGCGGCGGCGATGTTCTCCTCACCCACGAGCGGGATGGTGTCGACGCTGATCCGCTCGCCGCGCAGGTTGTGGCGGTCGGCCTCGCTGACCGCGCCGAGGGCGACCTGGGCGACCTGGGCCCCGCCGCCGACGACGATCACCCGCTTGCCGAAGACGCGCCCGAGGGCCCGCGTCAGGCGACTGTCGCGGACCTCGGCGACCGCGTCGAGCGCCTCGAGCAGGGTTGGCTCGTCGATCCCCTCGCCCTCAATCTCGAGCTCGGCCAGGGCCGCCCCGCCGGGGATCCGCCGGACTGTCGAGAGCGTCCGGACCGTGCCCCCGGCGGCCCCGAACCGGGGCGCGAAGGCCGGGATCGCGTAGGGCGTGTCGTGCTCGG
>CAYMBB010000412.1:0-1590 GCA_964388515.1 uncultured Anaerolineaceae bacterium | reverse complement strand
GAGCGACCCGGGTCATCGCGGGCGACCAACCTGGCAGGCCTGACCGCGGCCGCGTTCGCGGCCGCGCTCGTGGTGATGCTGATGCTGATCGTGGCGGCCAACCAGAACAGCCTGGGGCCACCCTCGACGATCCCGCGCTGGCTGCCGATCGGGCTCGCCTACAGCGCCCCGGCGGCCGTCGGCTGGCTCGGCGCGCTGGGCGGCCGCCGCCCGCTGCTCGTCGCCGCCGGCCTGCTCTACCTGCCGCTCGCTCTTCTCGCCTTCAGCGGGGTGACGCTTCCGTTCCTCCTGCCGGCGCTTCTCTTCCTGCGCGCGGCAACCGACCGCCGCCCGGTTGCGGAGCCGGGTGACCAGCTCGACAGCGGGTCCGCCCTCCGGAACCGTCGTCGCCGGCTCCTGGTGGTGCTCGCCGCCGGGCTGCTCAGCACCCCGCTCGTGGTCTGGCTCGTGCTCGCCCTGGGGATCGCCGGTGTCCTTGGGCTGATTCTTGCGGCCTGGCTTGCCCAGCACGCGCGAGGCACGGGAACCGGCCGCCAACCTGGTTCCGGCGCGCCGACCACGACCGGGACGGTCGCGCGTCTCCCAGGCGCCCTGGTCGCGATCGCGATCGTCGTCCTCGTCCTGGCGGGCCTGGGCGCGGCGCTCGCGACAACCGAGCAGCGCTGCTGGGTCCGCACCGACACCCCCGCCGGACCCGTCTTCCGGCAGATCCCGCCGGCGGACGTGATGACGCTCGGCCCGGGCGAATCGGCGGGCGGCTGTGACAGCGGCGAGTACACGGTCGCCGGCCTCGGTCTCGAGGCCGGCCTGATCTCCATCGCGATCGCGCTGGCCGCGCTGGTTACCCTGCGACCAGCTCCGATGCGATCCTGATCATGCCGCCATGGGCATGACCCAGGGACGAGAGCACCGAGGGCCGAGCGCCCGCGTATCATCGGCCCATGCCGGTCCTGAAGAGCCGCATCGATCCGGCGGGCGAGGAAGCCCGGGCGAACCGGGCCACGATGGATGAACTCGTCGCCGAGCTGCGCCGGCGCCAGGCCGTCCTCAGCGAGCGCGGCGCCGGGGGCGATGAGCGGGCCATCGCCCGTCACCGCGAGCGGGGCAAGCTGCCCGTTCGCGAGCGGATCGAGCGCCTGATCGACCCCGGCTCGGCGTTCCTCGAGCTGAGCCCGCTCGCCGCCGCCGGACTGTACGACGACGAGGCCCCGGGCGCCGGAATCGTCACCGGACTGGGGCGGGTCGAGGGGACCCTCTGCGTCATCGTGGCCAACGACGCGACGGTCAAGGGCGGGACCTACTACCCGCTGACGGTGAAGAAGCACCTCCGTGCCCAGGAGATCGCGCTCGAGAACCGCCTGCCATGCATCTACCTCGTCGACTCGGGCGGCGCCTACCTCCCCCTCCAGGCCGACGTCTTCCCTGACCGCGACCACTTCGGCCGGATCTTCTACAACCAGGCCCGCCTGTCGGCCGCGGGCATCCCGCAGCTGGCGCTGGTCATGGGCAGCTGCACGGCCGGCGGCGCCTACGTCCCGGCGATGAGCGACGAGACGGTGATCGTTCGGGGCACCGGCACGATCTTCCTCG
>CAYMBB010000411.1:0-1603 GCA_964388515.1 uncultured Anaerolineaceae bacterium | reverse complement strand
TTCCGCCACTTCGGCGCGGGAGGGGAGCCTCGACCCGGTCGGGGGCCCGCCGCCATCGTACCGTTCCGCGGCGGTCGGGCGCCATGCTAGACTCGCCCCGCTTCGCCCACCCCTTTCGGAGGACCGCGCCGATCGCTGCGGACGACCTTCGCCCGGCCTTGGTCGCCGAGGACCCCGCCCAGCGGCGCGATCTCGAGCTTCTCGAGCAGGCGCGGGCCGGCGACCTCGACGCCTTCAACCAGCTCGTCGAGTGCTACCAGGACCAGCTCTTCGGGCTGGTCGTGCGGATGGTGCCCGACCCCGACCAGGCCTCCGACGCGGTCCAGGAGGCGTTCTTCTCCGCCTACCGGAACCTCGCCTCGTTCCGCGGCGGCAGCGTCCGGAGCTGGCTGAGCAGGATCGCGATCAATGCCGCGATGGACGTCCAGCGCGCCCGGAAGCGGCGGCCGGTGCAGCCCTACCCCGAGCTCGAGGACGAGGCCTGGCAGCCGCCGGCGGGCGAGGAGAGCGATCCCGAGCAGGTCGCGGTCGCGGTCGAGCGCTCGCGGGCCCTCGCCCAGGCGCTTGCCCGGAT
This sequence comes from uncultured Anaerolineaceae bacterium, assembly GCA_964388515.1. Lineage (GTDB taxonomy): Bacteria > Chloroflexota > Limnocylindria > Limnocylindrales > CSP1-4 > JAKAHU01. The sequence goes on along the minus strand of CAYMBB010000411.1, from coordinate 1,029 downwards.
CGGCGACGACCAGCGGACGGCGATCGTCCTGTTCGACGTCGAGGGCTACGACTACGCCGAGATCGCCGACCTGACCGGGGTCTCGCTCGGCACCGTCAAGTCGCGGATCCACCGCGGCCGGCTCGCCCTCCGGGCCCTGCTCAGGGACCGGATGGAACTCTTCAGGGGCTGATCTCGTCAGATGGCCGTGAACGAACCGTCCCCGGGGCATGCCGACCACGACGAGCTGTGGCTCGTCGCGTACGCAGCTGGCGACCTGCCGGACCCCGAGCGCGTCGCCGCCGAGGAGCTCGTCCGCTCGTGCCCCGACTGCGCCCGGCTGGTCGACGAGCTCCGGCTGATCCGTGCCGCCACGGCCAGCCTGCCGGCCCCCCGACGGACGCGCGACTTCCGGCTGACCGCCGCCGACGCGGCCCGACTGCGCCCGCGCGGCTGGCGCCGCCTGCTCATCCCGCTGGCGGGTCCCCGGTTCGCCTTCACCCAGCCGCTCGCCGCGGGCCTGGTGACGATCGGGATCGCACTCCTGCTGCTGACCACCGTGCCCGGGTCCCTGCCGGGATCCGCGTCCGCGCCGGCGCCCATGGCGGGTGGGGCGGCGACGGAGTCGGCGGCCGACAAGGTCGCCCCTCTGGCGGGGGCCGAGGCGGCGCCGAGCGGGGCGCCGAGCGAGGTCCCGCCGGCCGTCGCGCCGCTTGGCCCGGCTGGTGGGCCCGGGACCGCCCCGACGGCGGAGCCGGCCCCGGCCGGGAGCGAGCCGGCCGGGGGCGTAGCGGCCGCCCCTTTGGCGCCCGCACCCGCGCCATCCGAGGGGGCTCGGGCGCTTGCTGCCCAGCCGTCGGCGCAAGAAGTGGCCGGGCGGGCCGCCGAGGCCACCGGCGCGCCGACCCTGCTGCTCGTCGGGGCGCTCCTGCTCGTCGCCGGGATCAGCTTGTTCGTCCTGCGCTGGGGAGCCCGCCGGGTGGTCGGGACCTGATCGGGCGCCGGTCGACGACGCGGGTGCCCGTCGGACCTTGACGCCCCCTTCCCGGG
>CAYMBB010000410.1:0-1628 GCA_964388515.1 uncultured Anaerolineaceae bacterium | reverse complement strand
GTCGAGCACGGTCGACACGGACCAGTCGGAGGAGGTGGTGGCCAGGTACGAATCCCATGCGCTGGACACGTTGTCGCCGAGGCCCAGGGTGAACGGGTTGCTCGTCCGAGCCCAGTGATAGCCGCCCCACGAGTGAGTTGCCGCGGCGGTGCTCGGAAAGACGAGTGCGAGGGCGAGGACGGCCATGGCCGGCCAACGTCGACGGGACGCTCGGAACATCGCAGTTTCCCCTCTTGCTCCGCCCTGCATGCTGGCGGGTGCCGTCAGCCGCGCTGTTGCGGGGGAAGTATGCCCGACAGGATCGCGGTTCGCCACCGGAATGTTGCCCCGGGACACCGGTTTGCGTGGCTGGGCGCGGTCAGGCAGGTGCTCAGGTCCCGGCCGAGGCGAGATCGGCCGGATCGACGGGGAGGCCCTCGGGGGCGTTGAGGATCTCGGCGAGCGGCGTGGCGTGGGCTTCGAGGCCCGGACCCGGCGTGACCGCGACGCCCCCGTCGGCGCGGGACAGGAGGAACCCCGGGCGATCGCTGCGCGAGAAGCGCTGCGGGTCGAGGAAGAGCGCCGGCTTCACCTTCGCCGGATCTCCCTCCTCGGGACAGAACACCCCGCAGTTCCCGCACTCGTTGCAGAGCTCGGCGAAGAGGAGGTACCGCTGGCGGCCGGCGACGTCCATCGTGGCAGGGGTGGGAAGACGGAAGAAGGCGTCGTTGGGGCACACGGTCACGCAGAGATTGCAGGCGACGCACCCCCACCGTTCGAGGACGTGGTCGACCCGCCGGGGCGGGTGCGCCGTGCCGGCCCGCGTGTAGGCGCCGTTCCGCTCGGGGTCGTGAAGGGCGGCGACGTAGGCTGCGATCGGGTCCGAGAAGCCGGCGGCGAGCGCGGCCCCCCGTTCATGCGCCTGCCACGACTCGAGATCGGCGCAGCCGGTCGCCGTCATCGCGTCGGCCAGGGCGGTGAGCATCGGCCGTAGCCGCCCGTAGCCGCCGGGCTTGAGGAGGTCCGAGCACGCGGTGATCGGCCGGGGGCCGAGCCCCGCGACCTTGGCGACGTTGTGCTTCGTGACCCCGGCCGAGAAGCTGACCTCGACCGAGCCGGCATGACCGCCGACCGCGAGTATGCCGGGCAGCGCCCGGTCGAGCTCCCCGAGGAGGGACGTCGCCACGACGTGAAGGGGGGCGCCCGACAGGTACATCGGGTTGTCCGGGAGGAACCCGCGGTGGTTCTCGACGACGAGCGTGTTCGTGAGCTTGATCCCGAACCTCCGCCCGCGGTCCCGGGCGAAGACGTCGAGCCCGCGGATGAGCTCGAGGGCCCGCCCCAACGAGAGGTCGGCGTCGAAGTCGGACCGGCGGAGCCGGATCTCGTCGTATCCGAGTTCGCCTGCCAGGATCTCTGCGACCCGTTCGAACCCGAGGAGGGTCGGATTGAGCTTGACGACGACGTCGAGCCCATGCCGTGTCATCAGGTGCCTGGAGATAGCGCTGATCTCGTCGGGCGGACAGCCATGGAACGTCGAGAGGGTGACCGAGCCGGCGACCCGGGTCGGGAACGGATGATCGCGCCAGGTGGAGAACGGGTCCGGGATCTCCGGGCGGAGCCTCTCGATCGTCTCCTCGGCGTCGATG
>CAYMBB010000409.1:0-1648 GCA_964388515.1 uncultured Anaerolineaceae bacterium | reverse complement strand
CCGAGGCCGACTGCGGTGGTGCCCCGCCCCCGGCTGCCGGTGTAGGAGGCGGCCGGTTCGGAGGCGGGACTGGGCGGGAACGGGTTGGCCGCGGCCCACGGGCCGACGTGGCCGGCCGGATCGGTCGCCCGCGCCCCGAGGCCGAGGGTGTGGCCCGGCGCCAGTCCGACGTCGACGGACCGGGCCATCGCGCGCGGCGGCGAGACCGGGGTCCACGCCCCGAGGTCGACGCTCTGCCGGAGCTCGTAGCCGGCGACACCCGACTCGGTGTCGACGGCGGCGGGCCAGCCGACGGTGACCGGCACGGCGGCCGGGAGGACGCGGCCTCCGAGCGTCACCAGAGGCTCCGGCGGCGCGGAGACCGGCGGGCTCGCGTCCTGGAGCACAGTCAGGCCGGCCTCGCCCGAGGCGCCGGCGAAGGTCGCGTCGATCGCGGCCTCGCCCGGCGTCGTGGCAACGAACCGGCCAGTCGGATCGACCGTCCCCACGGGACCGGTCAGCGACCAGGCGACCCCGGACGGATCGACCGGGACGGCGTTGTAAGCGGCGTCGACGCCGCGCGCCGCGAACGAGGTGGTCATCCCCGCGTAGAGCTGCGCGGAGGGCGGGCGGATCATGAGCGCCGCGAGCGGGCCGGTCGGCGCCGAGCTCACGACCTGGAGGCTGTTGGCGACCGCCCGCTCGACGCCGCCCGAGGGACGGTTCACGACGGACGCGGCCTCGTCGCCCGGCTGGCGGACGGCGAGCGTCGTCGATCCGCCGCCGTCGAGGTTGATCGCCTGGACGGCGCCGAGCGATTGGAGGAGCGTCGTGAGGTCCGCCGCCGTCAGGCCGGTGCTCACCCCGGGCTGGCGGCCGTCGACGGTGACGAGGAGGACCCGTCCGTCGGCGGTCAGCCCGACGGCGCTCCGGGGCCCGGGCGTCCCGGCGCCGACGCTCGTCGCGGGTTGGGCGACACCGTCGACGAGGATCAGGTCCCGGCCGCTTACCGCTTCACGGACACCCTCCCAGCCGGGCGTGATCGTGGTCGCGATGGTCACCGGCTGACCCGGCACGAGGCCGGCAAGGTACTCGCCCCAGGCGCCCACGCCGGAGAGGACGACCTCCCCGGGGCCGATCGGGGTGGAGCCGGCGTTCGGCCGGACGGCGCTGACGAACCCGGTCCACGAGCCGCTCGGCGTGAGCGGCAGGGCGAGCCCCGAGACGACGACCTCGGTGCCGGTCGCCGGCGTGTCGGTCGTCGTGTCGAACCGGTCCGTGTAGAGGACGAGCTCCTCGTTCTCGCGGGCCTGGTTGACCCGCGAGACCGGGTAGGTGATCCCGTCCGGCATCGTCGCGCTCACGCTCACGTTGACCGGGCCGATCTTTGGGCTACCCGCGGCGTCGATCCCGAAGGTCGCCCGGGTGCCCTGGCCGGCCACCCAGAGCTCGCCGCCGTGGACCTGGATCCCGAGCGGGGCCTGCCGCGTCGCCGTGCTCGCGCCGGTCCAGACGTCGGCGTTGCTCGCCGCCACGACCCGGTCGCCCCCCGTCCAATGGCCTTGCCCCTGGGCGCCCGTGCGCTCGAGCCCGACCGCATGCTCGCGGGCGCGGACGGCCGCGAAGGTGATGACCCGCTCGCGCGGAACCACGGTCCCGGCGCGCACGG
>CAYMBB010000408.1:0-1671 GCA_964388515.1 uncultured Anaerolineaceae bacterium | reverse complement strand
CCGTGGGGCCGCCGCCGGCTCGCCTACGCAATCGATCGCTATCGCGAGGGCTCGTACCAGATCGTCCTCTTCGAGAGCCCGACCGAGGCGATCGCCGAGGTCGAGCGCAGCCTCCTGATCACGGAGGAGGTCCTCCGCCATCTCGTCGTCCGCGTCGAGCGCCCGATCCGCGTCACCCGGCGCGAAGGCGGCGTCGAGGTCGTCGAGGAGGCGCCGCTCCCGGCCGTCGAGGAGGAGGAAGAAGAGGTCGAGACGATCGACGAGTCCGAGAGCGAAGCCGCTCCCGCCGCCATCGACTGACAGGGAGCCCCCCGATATCGCTGAACAAGGCGATGATCATCGGCAATCTCGGGCGCGACCCCGAGATGCGTTACACCCCGAATGGGCAGGCCGTTACCCAGTTCACCGTCGCCGTCAACCGGAACTACAAGGACCAGAGCGGCGACTGGCAGGAGGAGACCGAGTGGTTCCGCGTCGTGGCCTGGGGCCCGCTCGCGGAGCGCACGGCCGAATACCTGCGCAAGGGCCGGAAGGTCTACGTCGAAGGCCGTCTGCAGACTCGCCAGTGGGAGGCCCAGGACGGGATGAAGCGCTCCACGACCGAGCTCATCGCCCAGACGGTGACACCGTTCGACCCACGCCCGCGGGACGAGGCCGAATCCAGCGCCGCGCCCCGCGGCGGCGAGCGTCCGACCGCGGCCGGCCCATCACCGTCCGGCGGCTTCGGCGACGAAGACAGCCTGGACGACCTTCCCTTCTGACCGACAACGGAGATCCGACGCCAGATGCCGCCTGCCAAGTCCAAGAAGCGAGACGACTACTACCGGGACCGACGCCGCAGGAAGGTGTGCGCCTTCTGCGCGGACAAGACGCCCGCGATCGACTACAAGGAGGTCAACCGCCTCCGCCGGTACCTGTCCGAGCGGGCAAAGATCGAGCCGCGCCGGAAGACGGGCACGTGTGCCGGCCACCAGCGCGAGCTGGCAGTCGCGCTGAAGCGGGCCCGCCACGTCGCACTGCTTCCCTACGCGCCTCAGCACGTCCGACCCTGATCGCCGGCCGAGCTAGACTCACCGCCTTCGGGGCCGCTGACGTGCTGGTCGGTCTCGTCATGATCGCCGGCGGCGCCGCCGCCGGGGTGTTCGGGGCGCTCCTCGGCCTGGGCGGCGGGATCCTCATCGTCCCGCTCCTGACGCTCGGGTTCGGGCTGCCGATCCGCGAGGCCGTTGGCGTGAGCCTCGTGAGCGTGATCGTGACGAGCGGTGCGTCGGCCGGCGTCTACCTGCAGCGCCACGTCGCGAACCTGCGGCTCGGGATGACGCTCGAGCTGTTCACCGCGACCGGCGCGCTCGTCGGCGGCCTGATCGCGTTCCTGTTGCCAGATCGCGTGCTCGCCGGCCTCTTCGCGGCGCTCCTCCTGTTCACGGCCGGCTCGATGGTCCGCCGGCGAGAGGCGGCCGGCGCGTCGTCGGCCGATGTCCATGTCCACACCGGAACGAAGGGCGGCCGTCACGGTGCGATGGTCGCTACGATGTCGGGCCCCGACTACGCGGTTCGCCCTCTGGGGCCGGGGGACCCCGATTCGATCTCCCCGGGCGTAGTCTCGGCGCTTCCCGGCCTCGGCCGGGGGGCAGGTACGGTTACGGTCATGCCCACCGTCACGGGGGCGCC
>CAYMBB010000407.1:0-1685 GCA_964388515.1 uncultured Anaerolineaceae bacterium | reverse complement strand
GGTCGGGCTTCCGCACGACGACCTCGCGGCGATCCTGCCCGAGTACGACGCGCTGATCGTCCGGAGCCAGGTCCAGGTCGACGCGCCGCTCATCGCCGCCGGGCGGCGGCTCGTCGTCGTCGGGCGGGCAGGTGTCGGCGTCGACAACGTCGACCTCGACGCGGCAACGCGGGCCGGGATCACCGTCGTCAACGCGCCGACCGGGAACACGATCGCCGCCGCCGAGCACACCCTCGCGCTCCTCTACGCGCTCGCCCGACGCGTCGCCGCCGCCGACGCGTCGGTCCGGCGGGGCGAGTGGAAGCGGAGCCAGTTCACCGGCGTCGAGCTGCGCGGCCGGACGCTCGGGATCGTCGGGCTCGGCAAGATCGGCCAGGCGATCGCGGCCCGGGCCCGGGCGATGGAGATGACGGTGCTCGGCTCGGACCCGTACGTCTCGGCCGAGCAGGCCGGCCTCCACGGCGTCGAGCTCGTCGAGCTCGAGACGCTCCTCGAGCGCTCCGACATCGTCACCCTCCACGTTCCCCTGACGCGCTCGACCCGAGGGATGATCGGGCCGGCCCAGCTCGCCCGGATGCGGACTGGCGCCTTCCTCCTGAACGTCGCCCGGGGCGGGGTCGTCGACGAGGCGGCCCTCGCCGGGGCGCTCCGGTCGGGCCATCTCGGCGGCGCGGGGATCGACGTCTTCGAGAAGGAGCCGCCCACCGGCTCACCGCTCCTCGACGCGCCGAACACCGTCCTGACGCCACATCTCGGCGCCTCCACCGCGGAGGCCCAGGTCCTCGTCGCCGAGGAGGTCGCCGCGCAGGTGCTCGACGTCCTCGACGGCCGGCCGGCTCGATACGCCGTGAATGCCCCGCTCCTCACCCCCGAGACGGCTCGGGCGATCGCGCCGTACCTGCCGCTTGCCGAGCTGCTCGGCCGGTTCTTCGCCCAGTTCTGCCGGACCGGCGTGCGGACGCTGACGCTCGAGATCGCGGGTGATCCGGCGGCGCACGACGCGACGCCCTTGACGGCCGCGGTCCTCCGGGGCCTCCTCGAGTCGACGACGACCGAGCGGGTCAACCTCGTGAACGCGGCGATGCTCGCGAAGGCGCGCGGCCTGGCGGTCGTCGAGCGGAAGACGTCGGACGCGGGTCCGTTCTCGGCGCTGCTGACGCTCTCGGGCGAGGAGACCGGACGGACGACGACGGTCGCCGGAACGATCGCCAACGGGGAGCCGCGACTGACCCGCCTGGACGACTACTGGGTCGACATGGCGCCGGCCGACATGATGCTCATCACCCGCCACCGGGACCGGCCGGGCACGATGGGGCGGATCGGGCTGATGCTCGGCGAAGCCGCCATAAACATCAGCGCGATGCATCTCGCCCGGAGCGCGCCACGCGCCGACGCCCTGATGATCCTCGCCCTCGACGACGACGTGCCGGCCGCGGTCGCCGAGGCGATCCGGTCCCACGAGGCGGTGCTCGACCTCTGGACGATCCGGCTCGGCGGGGAGCGATGAGCGAGCCGACCTTGCCCCTCATCCCGGACGGCCTGGACGCCGTCCTGGTCCTGCTCCGCCACGGCGAGTCCGAGTTCATCGCCGAGGGACGGTTCCAGGGCCGGGCAGACTCGCCGCTCTCGGCTGTCGGGCGGCGCCAGGCGGAGCTGACCGGCGCCCGGCTCGCGCAGGCGACGAC
>CAYMBB010000406.1:0-1690 GCA_964388515.1 uncultured Anaerolineaceae bacterium | reverse complement strand
GTCTAGTCCCCGCGAGCGGGCCCGGACAGGTCCGCTGGCGGGGCCGAACAGGTCGGCTGGCGGGCGGCGCGCTTGCCCATATCGCGGTTTGCTGTGGGTATGTCAAACCGACACTCGAGCCGCTTCGCGCATTCCGTGCTGCCATGAGCAGCAGACACCGGACTGGGCCGCCAACGAGACAGCCGGAGGCATCCACGGAGTGCGCGCTGAGGGGGCATCGGACGGGCGGATCCGCCAATCTGCTCTGGCCGCAGCAGCCGGATGCCGGACGATGACCGCTCTCGGTACGGACCGCACCGACCTGTCGGTTGCCTGCCCCCGAGCCTGCTGGCCACAGCAGCAGCCGAGCCGAGAAGGCGGCAGATGGCGCCCACCGCCTCGTCCGACCGAGACAGCACAAGCGCCGGGAGGCGTACCGCTGGCCGACGACACGCGGGCCGCGCCTTGGACGTTGGGGGCGGGGCGACGATCTGATGGTGGTGAGGGACCGCCGAGGGCGGCCGCGCAGATGAGGTACCCGATGGAGCGCCGGAACGAGAGGCGGTGGCCGGTCGGCTACCGGCCGCCGGCTCAGCTCGGGTGGACGAGCTCGATCCGGATCCGCTTGTTGATCCGGCCCTTCGACTCGTAGCCGGTGACCCGGATCCGGCCGACCTCGCTCGTGTTCGCCACGTGCGTCCCGCCGTCCGCCTGGAGGTCGAGGCCGACGATCTCGATCGTCCGGACCTCCTCGATCCCCTCGGGCAGGAGGTTGATCTTCGTCCGGATCAGGTCCGGGATCGCGAACGCCTCCTCGCGTGGGAGGACGTTGACCCGGATGGGGCGGCCGGCCTCGAGCTCGAGATTGACCTTCGCCTCGATCTCGTCGACGAGGTCGCCCGAGAGACGCTCGAACTCGAAGTCCATCCGGCCGGCCCCCGGCTCCATGTTCCCGCCGGTGACGAGCGCGCCGTAGTCGCGCCAGACGACGCCGCACAGCGCATGGAGCGCGGTGTGGGTCCGCATCAGGGCGTGGCGGCGGGCCCAATCGAGGTCGGCCGTGAGCAGGTCGCCGACCGACGGCGGCTCGCCGCCCGGCTCGAGCTCGTGGACGACGTCGCCACCGGCCTTGCGGGCTGCCCGGACGGTCCACGAGCGGCCATCCGCGGCGCGGAGCAGGAGACCCCGATCGGACGGCTGGCCGCCGCCGCCCGGGTAGAAGACCGTCCGATCCAGGACGATCAGCGGGCTCTCGGCGCCCTCGACCGCGACGACCCGCGCCTCGACCGAGCGGGCATACGCGTCGCGGTAGCAGAGGACGTCGGTCATCGCTACTTGACCGTCAGGGTCCCCGTCATGTTCGGATGGACGTCGCACACGAACGTGTACGTCCCCGCCGGGAGGGCTTGGACCTGGAAGTCTCGCTTCTCGGCGCCGTTGAAGATGTCGGTCTTGAAGACCGAGGCGCCCGACGTGTCCTTGATGTCGACGTTGTGGGGGACGCCGGCGTCCTGGTTGTCGAACGTGAGCGTGAACGGCGTGTTCGCCGGCGCCTCGACCGTGGCGGTCGTGAAGGCGATCCCGCTCGCGGTGATCGTCACCGCGGCGCCCGCTGCTCCGGCCGACGGGGCGGCCGAGGTGCCCGCGGACGGGGCCGCGGAGGGGGCTGTGGAGGACGCGGCGGAGGGGGCTGTGGAGGACGCGGCGGAGG
>CAYMBB010000405.1:0-1693 GCA_964388515.1 uncultured Anaerolineaceae bacterium | reverse complement strand
GCCGCGGAGCGAGACGTCGGCCAGCTGGAAGGCGACCATGAGCGCCAGCCAGCCCGGGACGGCGGCGGCGAGGACGGCGACGGTGCGGGAGGCGTCGACCCCGCGCAGGACGAGCGCGAGCGCGACGACCGAGATGCCGATCCCGATCACCCCCCGGACGAGCCGGCCGCGGCCGCCGTTCACTCCCGCCCGCCGTGCACCCGCGCCCGCGCCCAGCCGCGCCCGCCGTTCACCGGCCGGTCAGGGGCTCGGTCGCCGGGCGGTCAGCTTCGGCGACCGGCGCAGCTTCCAGCGGTGGAGGAGGTAGCGGGCGACGACCCGGAGCGTCGAGAGCCCGTAGACGATGCTCCGCTTGAGGCCGACCGAGCTCGCCTCCTCGAAGTAGCGGGTCGGGACGGCGATCTCCCCGATCCGGAACCCGCCGGCCGCCACGACCTGGGCAATCAGCTCCTGGTCGAAGACGAAGTCGTCGCTGTTGAGCCGGTACGGGATCGTCTCGAGCAGACGCCGGCTGTAGGCGCGCAGGCCGGTGTGGTACTCGGACAGGCGGAGCCCGAAGGCTGCGTTCTCGATCGCCGTCAGGAAGCGGTTGCTGACGTACTTCCAGCGAGGCATCCCCCCGGCCAGCGGATCGCCGAGGAACCGGCTGCCGAGCATCAGGTCCGCCTGGCCGGCCAGGATCGGCTCGATCAGGGCGGGGATCCGCGTCGCGTCGTACTGGTAGTCGGGGTGGAGCATGACCACGACCTGGGCGCCGCTTGCGAGCGCCGCGTCGTAGCACGTCTTCTGGTTCCCGCCGTAGCCCAGGTTCTGGCGGTGGATGATGACATCGAGCCCGAGACGCTGGGCGACCTGGACCGTCTCGTCGCGCGAGAGGTCGTCGACGAGGATGATCCGGTCGACGAGCTCGTGGGGGATGTCGGCGTAGGTCCGCTCGAGCGTCCGGGCGGCGTTGTAGGCCGGCATGACCACGACGACCCGGGCAACGGGGCCGGCGGCGGGCGCGGCGACGTCAGCGGGAGCGGCGACGTCGGCGGGCGCGGTCGATCGGTCGGGCTGGCTCACGGACGAAGGGTAGCGCCTCCGGCCGTCGAGCGGCCGTCGAGCGGCCGCGCGACGATCCGGGCGCCTTCGGTGACAATAGGGCGAACTCAGCCAGGGAGATCACGATGATCGAGCGCCTCTTCGGCGGCCGGGAGCGCGACCCGTCGGTCGCGGCCCGGATCCCGCCCGGCCAGTACCTGACCGACAAGTTCCCGGTCCTGCACTACGGCTCCGTGCCCCGGGTCGACCTCGCGAGCTGGACGTTCCGGGTCTGGGGCCAGGTCGAGAACCCGCTCAGCCTGACCTGGGAGGAGTATCGGACTCTGCCCCGCAGGACGGTCACGACCGACATCCACTGCGTCACCCGCTGGTCGAAGCTCGACACGGTCTGGGAGGGGGTGGCGATCCAGGAGATCCTCCGCCTCGCCCGCCCGACCACCACCGCGACCCACGTCCTCGCCCACTGCGAGCAGGGCTACACGGCGAACCTGCCGCTCCGGGTGCTCGACGATGACGATGTCCTGCTGGCCGACACGTTCGGTGGGCAACCGCTCGAGCCCGAGCATGGCTGGCCGCTCCGCCTCCTGGTCCCGAAGCGCTACTTCTGGAAGAGCGCGAAGTGGCTCCGCGGCCTCGAGTTCCTCGACCA
>CAYMBB010000404.1:0-1694 GCA_964388515.1 uncultured Anaerolineaceae bacterium | reverse complement strand
TGGACGCGGCGATGATCTCCCTCCAGCCTCGACGGGAACCGATCCGGCGCGACACGGACCGGCGGATCACGGCGGCCGGGCTGGCCGTCAGCGCGACCTTCCTCGCCCTGGCGATCGGGTCCGCGTTCCTGCCGGCGCCCGAGCGGCGGGGTGCCTGGCTGCCGATCCACCTCGCCCTGCCCGGTGCCGCGACCGTCGCGATCGGGGCCGTCCTGCCGTTCTTCATCGCCGCGCTCGCGGCTGCCCGTCCGGGCCGGCCGGACGTCCGGATCGCCGTGCTCGGGCTGCTCGGCTCCGGCGCCCTCGCCGTCTCGGGCGGGGTCGGGCTCTCCTCCGGGCCGCTCGCGACCGCCGGCGGCCTGCTCTTCATCGCCGGCCTGGTCGGGCTCGGCTGGCTGCTCGTCTCGATCCTCGGTGGCGCCCTCGGGCCGCAGCGCGGGCTCCTGCCCCGGGCCTACGCGGCGGCGATCGCGAACGTGATCGTGGGTGCCTCGCTGGCGACCCTCTACGTCGCCGGCTGGAGGCCGGTCCTCGAGACCTGGGCCGGCCTGAAGCCGGCGCACGCCTGGCTGAACGTCTTCGGGTTCGTCGGGCTCGTCATCTCGGCCACCCTCGTCCACCTCTACCCGACCGTGCTCGGCACGCGAATCTCGCTTCGCCGCTCGGTCCGCCTGGCCCTCGGCCGCCTGAGCGTGGGGCCGGCGGCGGTCGCGCCCGGCTACCTGCCGGGCAGCGATCCGGTCGCCCGGGCCGGGGCGCTCGTCGCGCTCGTCGGGGCTTCGGCCCTGCTCTGGTTCATCGCCCACGAGCACCGTGCCCGCGGTCGCTGGACGACCGACGCCGCCTGGCACCGCTTCAGTTCGTGGTCGCTGGCGGCGGGTGCCGCCTGGTATGCGCTCGGGATCGCGCTCGCGGCGGCCCGGATCCTGGGTTCGGGCGCCGATCCGGCGGGCTGGGCGATCGACCTCGTCGCCGCCCCGCTCGTCACCGGGTTCGTGCTCCAGGTGCTCGTGGGGTCCTGGACCCACCTGCTGCCGGCGGTCGGTCCCGGCGACCAGCCCCTCCACGCCCGCCAGCGGACGGTCCTGGCGACCGCTGCCAACGCCCGGCTGGCCGCCCTGAACGCCGGTGTCGCCCTGCTCGCGATCGGACTCCCGGCCGGACTGACGCCGCTCGCGGTGGCTGGCGGGCTGGCCACGGCGGGTGCCCTGTCAGCCGGCGTCGGCCTCTTCGCGCGGGCCCTGCTCGTCGGGTCGGGTCGGGGAGGCCGGAGCCTGCACGGGGCGGATCCGGCCGCCGAGCCGCCGCGGAAGGCTGGCCAGGTCGGCCGCTGAGAGGGTGCGCAGCATCGCGTCCTGGGCGGCAAAGAAGATGTCATGGACGTCGCAGTGGCCGTCCGTGCCGCATGGCCCGCCGCGCAGGACGCAGGTCCGCCGGCGGCTGTCACCCTCGACCGCCTCGACCACTTCGAGCAGGCTGATCTCGGCCGGGGGACGCGCCAGCCGGTAACCACCGCTCCGGCCGGTCGTGGCCTCGACAAGTCCCGCCCGGCCGAGATCGCTCATCACCTGGGGGAGGAACCGGACCGGGATCTCCATCTCCTCGGCGATCCGGCGCGCGCTCGTCAGCTCGCCCGCGGGCTGGCGGGCGAGGGCGAGCATGGCGCGGACGGCATAGTCGCCGCGGCGGGTCAG
>CAYMBB010000403.1:0-1707 GCA_964388515.1 uncultured Anaerolineaceae bacterium | reverse complement strand
GAAAGACGGGAGACACGGCTCTCCACGAAGAAGTAATTGCAAGTTAGTGCGTGTTTGTTGGGCGTGACGGTGTCTGCCCGGTGCGTGGTTGCCCCAGGGCCGTGCTGGCGCGACTCCTCGGGGCTCCGATGTCAGGCAGCGGAGGGCGACGCCCCGCTCAGGCGCCGAGAGGACCGACCTCGTAATCGAGCGCCGCGCGGAACAGGTCGGCCGGACCGACGAGTCGCACCCCGGGAACGGATCGCAGCGCCGGGTCGAAGCCCGAGCGCGAGAAGAGGAGATAGGTGGGCTCGCCGCCCCGGACGATGGTGGTCGCGTCACGCTGAAGGTCCTGCAGGTGGCCCGGCTTCACGAACTCCCGGCTCCACTTCGCAGATCCCACGACGAGCATCCGGCCGCCCGCGACGCCGACGACGTCGACATCCCCGCCCCCGAGCCAGTGCTGGCCGACCGACTCGAGCACCGGCAGCTCACCGGCACCCGACAGACGCCGCACGTACTGTGCGGCGACGTCCTCGAAGACCAGGCTCACGTGGGCGTCGAAGCTGATCGGCCATAGCTCGTCGAGGACACGCGCGCCCTGGCCAAGAAGGATCGCGCTCCGCCACGGGTCGACGAGCGCGAAGTAGAAGCGCAGGTAGGGGTCTGCCAGGACGTAGCGGCTGATCCGAGGGCGCGGCGCAGACGCCTCCGTGGGGAGCGTCCGCCGCTCCACCAGTTCGAGGCGGATCAGGCGCTCGAGGTATGGCGCGACGGCCGAGGCGCTCTTCAGGCCCGCCAGCGTCGCGATCCGCGAGGGCTGGTGCTCGCCGATGGCCATCGCCCGGAGCACCGACTCGTACGTCCTGGGCTCGCTGAACTCGGCGCGCAGGAGATCGGGCGCCTCGCGGAAGAGTCGGCCGTCGGGCGAATAGGCAAGCCGTAGCAGCTCGTCCCGGAGCGAGCGCTCCGTTCGGAACTCCTCGAGGTAGTCCGGGATGCCTCCGGCCACCGCATAGGCGCGGATCCGGTCCTCGCTAGACCAGCCGGCCACGAACCGACCGGCATGGAAGTAGTCGAACGGGCGCAACCAGATCGAGCGCGTGGGTCGCCCGTACAGGGCGCCCTCCTGCGAGATGAGGCGACGCATCATCCCCTGCTCGGATCCCGAAATGACGATCATCAGGTCCCGCTGCGACCCGGTCAGGTCCCACCAGCGCTGGAGCAGCGAGGCGAGGGCCGGATCGGCGTCGGCAAGGTACGGGAACTCGTCGAGGACCAGCCCGACTCTTCGATGGCGTGCCGCTTCGGCGACGACATCGAGCGCCTCCTCCCAGTCAGCCAGCGCGAGTCGGGGCGGTCGCCCGCGACGAAAACCCACCGACAGCGGACCCAGGGCCCGGCCCAGGTCGGCCAATTGGTCACGCGCGAGCTGCTGGGCGGCGACGTAGAAGGCAACTGGTCGGTGGGCCGCAAAGCGGGCGAGGAGCGCCGTCTTGCCGACGCGCCGGCGGCCGTGCACGACGACCAGCTCGGGGCGCCCCGATCTCCACGCCTCGACCAGCGTACGCTGCTCGATCGCCCGGTCGATGAAGCGTCTCGTCACGACGTTAGTATAAGTTGCCTTAGACTAATCGTGTTTAAACTAAGCCCGAGACCGAGGCCGGCCGGCGGATCGTCAGACGACGCCCCCGGCGCGCAGGGCGGCGATCTCGCCGGGGCCATAGC
>CAYMBB010000402.1:0-1735 GCA_964388515.1 uncultured Anaerolineaceae bacterium | reverse complement strand
CTGCGAAACCGGAACCAGACTGGAGAACGAGACCATGACCTCGCCCATCGTGTACATCGACCTCGGGATCGGGGGGATGACCTGCGACGACTGCGTCGTCCACGTCACCGAGGCGCTCGAGTCGGTCCCCGGTGTCGAGCACGCGACCGTCGACCTCGTGTCGCGCAGCGCGGTCGTCGAGGCGACCCCGGACGTCCCCGCCACCGCCCTGGCCGCGGCGGTCCGGGCGACCGGCCAGTACAACGCCTTCGAGCGGCGGCGCCGGCCGGCGTCCCCGGCGGGCGCGGAGATCGAGCCCCGGCCGGCGTCCCCGGCGGGCGCGGAGGTCGAGCCCCGGCCGGCGTCCCCGGCGGGCGCGGAAGTCGAGCGGCGGCTGGCCTCCGATGACTGACGCCTTCGACCTCCTGATCCTTGGCTCCGGCTCGACCGCCTTCGCGGCCGCGATCCGGGCATCCGACCTCGGGGCCCGGGTCGCGATGGTCGAGCGCCGGACGCTCGGCGGGACGTGCGCGAACCGCGGCTGCCTGCCCTCGAAGAACCTGATCGAGGCCGCCCGGATCGTCCACGAGGCGGACCACCCTCGCTACGCCGGACTGACGCCGGCGACGGTCCGGGTCGACTTCAGAGCGCTCGTCGCCCAGAAGGACGACGTCGTCCGGGAGTACCGGGCGAAGAAGTACGCCAGCGTCGCCGGTGGGCTGACCGACCTCGAGCTGCTCGAGGGCGACGCGGTCTTCCTCGACCCGCACACGATCGCCCTCGGTGACACGGGCGCGACCGGCGACCGGGGCGTCACGGGCGACCGGGGCGCGACCGGCGACCGGGGCGTCACGGGCGACCGGGGCGCGACCGGCGACCGAGGCGCAGCGGGCGACCGGCACGTCACGGGCGACCGGATCCTGATCGCCACCGGCAGCCGCCCGACGATCCCGCCGATACCGGGCCTCGACACTGTGCCCTACCTCACGAGCGACCTGCTCGACGCCGACGAAACCGGTCGCCTGACCGACCTGCCGGCCTCGATCGCCATCCTCGGCGGTGGCTACATCGCCGTCGAGCTCGCCCAGCTGTTCAGCCGGCTGGGCAGCGCGG
Organism: uncultured Anaerolineaceae bacterium; assembly: GCA_964388515.1. Classification (GTDB taxonomy): domain Bacteria; phylum Chloroflexota; class Limnocylindria; order Limnocylindrales; family CSP1-4; genus JAKAHU01. The sequence continues at coordinate 643 of CAYMBB010000402.1, read as the reverse complement.
TGACGATCATCGCCCGCTCGGGGCTCCTGTCGGGGTACGAGCCCGGGCTCGGCCAGACGCTCGGCGAGGTCTTCGCCGGCGAAGGGATCGAGGTCCTCGGCCACGCCCGGGTCGAGCGGATCAGCGGTGACGGACACGGCGTGGCCGTCGCCGTCGAGCTCCCCGGTGGCGGCCGGATCGTCCGCGCCGAGCGGCTCCTCGTCGCCACGGGCCGGACTCCGAACACCGACACGCTCGGGCTCGACCGGGCCGGGGTGGTGCGCACCGCCGACGGCTTCGTGGGCGTCGATGCCGGGCTGCGCACGAACCAGCCCCACATCTGGGCGGCGGGCGACGTCATCGGCCGCCAGCACGGCTCGCAGATGGCGACCCCGGTCGGGGCGCGCCAGGGCCGGATCGTGGCCGAGAACGCCTTCGCCGAGGCCGGCCAGCGGTTCGACGGGACAATCATCCCGCGGGCGATCTTCACCGACCCACCGATCGGGGTCGTCGGGCTGACCGAGGCTGAGGTCCTCGCCCGCCACACGCCCGCGGTCGCGGCGACGACGCCGCTGGCCTACGTCCCCCGCGCCGGGGCCGTCCACAGGACGACCGGTTTCGTGAAGTTCATCGCCTCGACGATCGACGAGCGCGTCCTCGGCGT
>CAYMBB010000401.1:0-1736 GCA_964388515.1 uncultured Anaerolineaceae bacterium | reverse complement strand
GATCATCGCCAGCCCGACGGCCATCAGGGCGTACAGGCTGCCCGCGCTCAGGGCGTTGGCGATCTGCTGGAGGAAGTACTCGCCCATCGCTCAGTGCCCCAGGTACGAGCGCTCGACCTGGGGGTCGTGGCGCAGGTCGGCGGCCGGGCCCTCGTGGGTGATCCGGCCGGTCTCCATGACGTACGCCCGGTCGGCGACGTCGAGCGCGTGGTGGACGTTCTGCTCGACCAGCAGGATCGTCAGGCCCTGGCGCTTGAGGTCCTCGACGACGGCGAAGATCCGTTCGACCATGATCGGCGCCAGACCAAGCGAGGGCTCGTCGAGCAGGAGCAGCCGGGGCCGGCTCATCAGCGCCCGGGCGATCGCCAGCATCTGCTGCTCGCCGCCGGAGAGGGTCCCGCCGGCCTGGTTCATCCGCTCCCGCAGGCGCGGGAAGAGCTCGCCGACCATCTCGATGTCGGCCCGGACCTCGGCCGGCGGGCGCTGGATGCCGCCGAGGATCAGGTTCTCGCGGACCGTGAGGCGGCCGAAGATCCGTCGACCCTCGGGGCAGTGCGAGATGCCCAGCCGGACGATCTGGTCGGTCGGGGCGCGCTCGATCGGAACGCCGTTGTAGCGGATCGTGCCCTGGCTCGGCCGGAGGAGCCCGGAGATCGTCTTGAGCGTGGTCGACTTGCCGGCCCCGTTCGAGCCGATGATCGCCACCAGCTCGCCCTCGGCGACGCGCAACGAGATGCCCTCCAGGGCCCGGATGTTGCCGTAGTGGACGTGGAGGTCGTCGAGCTCAAGCATGCTTCGCCTGGCCCAGGTAGGCGGCGATCACGTCCGGGTCGGCCCGCACCGTGGCTGGTTCCCCGTCGGCGATCAGGACGCCGTAGTTGAGGACCTGGATCCGCTCGCACAGATTCATGACCAGCGGGATGTCGTGAGCGACGAGGACGATCGTGATCCCCAGCTCGTCGCGCAGCCGCCGGATCAGGGCGAGGAGATCGCCCGTCTCGGACGGGTTCATGCCCGCGTTCGGCTCGTCGAGCAGGAGCACCTTCGGGTCGACCGCCACGGCGCGGGCGATCTCGAGCCGGCGCTGATCGCCGTAGGGCAGGCTGCGCGCGATCCGGTCGGCCCGATCGGCCAGGCCGACGAGATCGAGCAGCTCGGTCGCCCGGGCGGTCACCTCGTCCTCCCGGCGGCGGAACGACGGCCCGGTCGTGAGCGTCGACCAGAGCGAGACGGGCAGGCGCTGCTGCACGCCGACCTTGACGTTGTCGATCACCGACATGTCGCCGAACAGCCGGATGTTCTGGAAGGTGCGGGCGATCCCGAGCCGGGCGACCCGGTGCGGGGGCAGGTGGGTGATCTCGATGCCCTGGAGGTGGATCGTGCCGGCCGACGGGCGGACCATCCCCGAGAGCAGGTGGAAGAGCGTCGTCTTGCCCGCCCCGTTCGGTCCGATCACCCCGTGGATCGTGCCCGCCGGCAGGCGGAGCGAGTAGTCGGAGAGCGCGACCAGGCCGCTGTAGCGCTTCGTCAGTCCGCGCACGTCGAGCAGCGGCGATCCCCCCGGTGACGAGTCCGGCGCAGTCGCCGGCGCAGCGGAGCTGACCACGGGTGCCCACTCCAGGAACGAAGGGTCGAGGGGAACGGACCTGCGGCGAGTCGATCCCCCGGGAGACGATGGAGACCGGCCGACTATCGCACAGGGCTCGAACGAGCGTCAAACGGGCAAACGGGCGCCG
>CAYMBB010000400.1:0-1738 GCA_964388515.1 uncultured Anaerolineaceae bacterium | reverse complement strand
GGGGCGACTCGCCCGGCTACGATACCCCGAGGCCGGAGCCGACGGGGCGTCCGACCGGGCGCGACCGACCGGACGCGGCGAGAGCCCGACGGAGCCTCTTCGCCGGGTCATCATCTCCGGACGGTGAGGACGAGGCCACCCCGGAAGGCGGCTCCGCGTTTCGCGTCGGGCTCAGGTTGAATCTACGCCCCTTGCCGGACGAGGGCCAGTTCCGATCGGCACTGCCGTGCGACCCGCTCGAAGGCCGCCAACGGCACTGGCCGCCACTCGACCGTGCTACACTCCGCGACCCTCACCCCGGACAGCACCAGTCGGACACCGGAGGACGTCGCCCAGCGTGTCTCCTCGTCTCGTCTCCCAGCTCGCGCTCGACCTGCCGTTCGACCCGGCGGTCCGGTTGCCGTCGTTTGAGATCGAGCCCGAATGGAAGGACCAGCAGCGGCTTTGGGGCCACAGCTTCCACCCGATGTGCTCGTACCTGGCAAGCTTCCCTGCCAGCCTCACCCACGCCTTCATCGCCCGTTACTCGCGGCCCGGCGACGTCGTCTTCGATCCGTTCAGCGGCCGGGGCACGACCCCGCTCCAGGCCGCCGCGGAGGGGCGGGTCGGGGTCGGCAACGATCTCAACCCGTTCGCCCACCTCCTGACCGCGGCGAAGGTCGAGCCACCGACGCTGGCCGAGGCTCAAACCCGGATCACCGCGCTTCGACTCCGCTGGGCGGCCGAGTCGAGCACCTGGGAGGCACTCGCGGGCGCGATCGCAGCCGATCCGGCTGGCTCGACGGCCTGCGTGCCTCGAGCCGGGAGCGGTGACCGACCCTTCGCCGCCGGTCGACCGGAGACGATCCCGGTCGAGGTCGCGATCGCCTTCCATCCCCGGACCCTTGCCCAGCTCCTGTTCGTTCGCTCGACGCTCCAGCTCGACGAGCGCACTGATCGCTTCCTCGCCGCCGCGACGACCGGCATCCTGCACGGCCGGAGCGCGAGCTATCTCTCGGAAATCATGCCCAACACGTTCAGCATGGCGCCGCGCTACGTTCGCGAGTTCGTGGCCCGGACCGGGGCTCGCTCACCGGAGCGCGACGTCTTCGACTGCCTGGAGCGCAAGCTCGACCGGCTCTTTCGCCAGCCGATCCCGCCCGGTCGTGGATTGGCCCTCCTGGGTGACGCGCGTGACGCCGCCGACCGCGCCGGCGACGCCCTCCGTGCCCGCGGCCTGCCCGATCGGGCGCGACTCGTCGTCACCTCCCCGCCCTATCTGCGGGTCGTCAAGTACGGCTACTACAACTGGCTCCGGACCTGGTTCCTGGGCTTCGATGCAGCCACGATCGACGAGCAGCTCGACGATGCCCACCACCGCGAGCCCTACCTCACCTTCATGCGCGACGTCCTGGCCGGCCTCCGCGCGGTACTCACTGATGACGCCGTCGTCGTCCTCGTGATCGGTGACGTCGAGCTCGATCGCGGCCGCCGGATCTCGGGCGGGATCGGGCTCGCCGGACAGGTCTGGGAGGCGGCCGCCGCGCCGGAGGGCTTCCGGCTGGCCGGGATCGCGGTCGACGAGGTCCGCGCCGAACGCAAGATGACGAAGCTGTGGGGCGACGAGGCCGGGCGGGCGACGAAGACCGACCGCCTGCTCGTTCTCGGGGCGACGGAAGCAGGGCGTCGGCGCGCGCTTGGCGGCGCCAGCCTGCCGGTCGACTGGACCTGGCCGCCCCGGCGCCTGCGCTCCGTTTGA
>CAYMBB010000399.1:0-1755 GCA_964388515.1 uncultured Anaerolineaceae bacterium | reverse complement strand
ACGCCGAGATCGTCGCGGCCGGACGCCACTATGGGGTCCAGGTCCTCGCCTGCGCGCCCTTCGACCCCGAGACGAAAGGGGGCGGTGAGGCGACCGTCCGGATCGCCAAGGCCGACCTTGTCCCGACCGAGGCGAACCTGCTGCCCGACTATGCGAGCTTCGCCGAGCTGGCCACCGCCTGTGTCGCCTTCTGCGCGACCGTGAACGGCCGGGTCCACCGCGAGACCGGCCGCCGACCCGACGAGCTACTCGCGATCGAGCGCGCCCATCTCCACGTCCTGCCCCTCGAGCCGTACACGGCGGCCCTGGGCGAGACCCGCCTCGTCCACGACGACCAGACGATCCGCCTCGGTGGGGTCCGCTACTCGACCCCCCGCGAGTTCGTGGGTGCCGAGGTCTGGGTCCGGCTCGCCGGCGACGAGGTCGTGATCGTTGCCCGCACCGAGACCGGCCTGCGCGAGATCGCCCGCCATGCGCGCTCGACGCCAGGACACCCTCGGATCGAGGACGCCCACTATCCCGACCATCCGGTCGGCCGGCGGATCAGCCCGCCCAAGCCCAGGCCGATCGACCCAGCCGAGCGGGCGTTCGTCGCGCTCGGGCCGGGGGCCACCGCCTGGCTCCTCGCGGCCGCGGCCGCCGGCGCGTCCCGGATCCGGTCCAAGATGACGAGCGCCGTCGAGCTCGCGGCGCTCGTCGGAGCCGAGCGGGTCGATACGGCCCTGGCCGCGGCGGCGGCCGCCCACCGCTTCGCCGAGGGCGACCTGCCGTCGATCCTCGATCACCTCGCGGCCCACGAGCCCGCTGGTGCCGCCACGGCCGTCGACGAGGCGTTCTCGGTCCAGCCGGGCACTGGCGTCTGGGCGGGGTTCGGCCGATGAACCCGCCGACCCCGCCGCCCCTGCCGGCCGAGCTGACCGCCGTCCTCGCCCGGCTCCGGCTGCCCTACATCCGCCGGGCGGCACCCGAGGTCCTCGCGACCGCCAGAGCGCAGCGCTGGGATCCGGCCGAGGTCCTCGCGGTCCTGCTCACCGAGGAGGCCGCCGGGCGCGACATGGCGACGCGGGCGATGCGCCGCCGGGCGGCCGGCTTCCCGTCGGGCAAGACGCTCGCCTCATGGCGGGAGACCGAGTCGGCGATCCCGCTCGCGACCCAGCGGGCCCTCGCCACGCTCGAGTGGCTGGGCCGCGCCGAGAACCTCGCCCTGTGCGGTCCCTCGGGGACGGGCAAGACGCACTTTCTCGAGGGCCTCGCCGCGGCGGCGATCGAGGCGGGGCTCCGGGTCGCCTGGTTCAGCCTGGAGTCGCTGACCGCGACGATCGGGCGAGCCAAGGTCGACGGCTCGGTCAGTCGCGTCGTGGCCCGGATCTGCCGCTCGGATCTGGTCGTCGTCGACGACATCGGGATGCTCCCGGCCGGCCAGGAGGCGGCCGAGGCGTTCTACCGGGTCGTCGACGCCGCGTACGAGCGCCGGAGCGTGGCGGTCACGTCCAATCTCCACCCGTCGGGCTTCGACACGATCATGCCCAAGACGCTCGCGACCGCGACCGTCGACCGGCTCCTCCACCACGCCCACGTCGTGCTCACCGAGGGCGCCTCCTATCGGCTCGCCGAGGCGACCGCCGGGAAGGGGGTGGTGCCGCTCGGCTGACCCTTCCCCAGGGAGACGCAGCTGTCCGTCCAGGTGGAGATCACGTGTCCGCGGAGATGGCGATCAGCTGTCCGTCCAGGAGGAAGTCACCGTGTCCCTTGACA
>CAYMBB010000398.1:0-1771 GCA_964388515.1 uncultured Anaerolineaceae bacterium | reverse complement strand
CGCCGACGTACCGCCACGCGAGGCCCCGGCCGTGACCGGCCGGCTGATCAGGGCGATCAGGCGGACCGGCCTCCGGATCAGGCGGACCGGCCTCCGGATCAGGCGGACCGGCCTCCGAGCCCGGCTGCTCGTCCTCGTCGTCCTGGCCCTCCTGCCGCTCTTCGTGTTCGTCGTCGGTCGGGCGGAGATCGAGCGCGAGCAGGCCCGCGCCGACGCCACGGCGGAGACCCGGCGCCTCGCCAGTCTTGCCGCAGCGAGCCAGGAGCAGCTGATCGTCGCCACCCGGGACGTGCTCGTCGCGTTGGCGGCGACACCCGCCGTCGGCCGGGCCTCCGACGGCGAGTGCAGCGCGTTCCTCGCCCGGCTCCTGCCAGCTTATCCCGGCTACGCCAACCTGGGCGTGGCCGACCCGGCCGGCCGCGTCGTCTGCAGCGCCGTCCCGCCACCCGCTCCGGTCTCCATCGCCGACCGGCGCTACTTCCGTCGCGCCATCGAGACCCGCGACTTCGCCCTGGGCGAGTTCCAGGTCGGCCGGATCGTCGGCGAACCGACCCTGAATGCCGGCTACCCGCTGCTCGACGCGGGCGGGACGCTCCGGGGCGTCGTGTACGCCGCGATCCGGCTCTCGAGGCTGAGCGAGATCGCGGCCGGCTCGGAGCTGCCGCCGGGCGCCACGATCACCCTCACCGACCGGAACGGGACGGTCCTCGCCCGCTATCCCGATCCCGCCGCGTGGGTCGGCCGGCGGCTCCCCGAGACGCCCCTCATCCGGGCGATGCAGGACTTCGGTGGCGGCTCGATCGAGGCGGCCGGCATCGACGGCGTCACCCGGGTCTACGCCTTCCGGACGCTCGCCGTCCCGGGCACCGACCCCCTCCACCTCTCGGTCGGCTTCCAGAGCGCCGCGCTCTATGCCACCGCCGACCAGGAGTTCACGATCGGGCTGCTCGGCCTCGGCCTCGTCCTGGTGCTCGGGCTGCTGATCGCCTGGCTGGGCGCCCGGGCGCTCGTGCTCGACCCGATCCGCTCGCTGATCGCGGCCACCGAGCGGCTCGCCGCGGGCGACCTCGCGGCGCGGACCGGGCTGGCCGGCGCCGGCGGCGAGATCGGGCACCTGGCGCGCTCGTTCGACGAGATGGCGGCCTCGGTCGAGCAACGGGTCGAGGAGCGGACGGCCGAGCTGACCGGGGCGCTGGCCGAGCTCGAGGCGGCCCGCGCGACCGCCGAGGAGGCCCGCCACATGGCCGAGGAGGCCCGGGCCGCGGCCGATGCCGCGAACCGGGCCAAGAGCGACTTCCTGTCGCGGGTCAGCCACGAGCTGCGGACGCCACTGAACGCGATCATCGGCTTCGCCCAGCTCCTGCGCGCCGACGACCTCGACCCAGACCAGCGCGAGAGCACGAGCCAGATCGAGCGGGCCGGCCGACACCTGCTGCGACTGATCGACGACCTCATTGACATCGGCCGGATCGAGGGCAACCGGCTGCCGGTGTCGCCGGAACCGGTCGGCGTGCGCGGGATGATCGAGGACATGGCCGGCCTGATCGCTCCCCTGGCCACCGAGCGCGGTCTCACGGTCACGCTGCCGGATCTCCCGCCGGAGCACCACGTGCTGGCCGATCGCCAGCGCCTCAAGCAGGTCCTCCTCAACCTGCTCTCGAACGCAGTCAAGTACAACCGCCCGGGCGGCACGATCCGCGTCACGGCCGAGCCGGCCGGCGCTGACCGCCTCCGGATCACGGTCATCGACGAGGGTCCCGGTCTGACGCCT
>CAYMBB010000397.1:0-1773 GCA_964388515.1 uncultured Anaerolineaceae bacterium | reverse complement strand
TCGGGGCCGCCCTGGCCCTCGTGCTCGCTGCCTGCAGCGCCGCCGCCGCCCCCGGCACGAGCGCGCCGTCGGCCGCCGCGAGCCCGCGGGTCATCACGATCGAGGCCAACGACCAGCTGAAGTTCGTGCCCGCCGCCGTGACCGTCCAGAAGGGCGAGACGGTGGTCTTCCGCGTCGTCAACAGCGGCACGGTCGACCACGAGTTCATGGTCGGGCCGAAGGACGCCGTGGCCGCCGACAGCAAGGACGGCACGGCCGAGCTGGAGGGCCTCAAGGGGGGCGAGACGAAGGAGCTGACGTACACGTTCCCGGACGCCGGTGACTTCGCCTTCGCCTGCCACGAGGAGGGCCACTTCGAGGCCGGGATGGTCGGCACCGTCACGGTCACGCCATAGCGAACGGTTGGTAGCGACTGCCCGGCGCGCCTCGCAGGTCCGACGCGGCCCGCGAGGCGCTCGCGCGATCGCGCCGGCGGCACCGGCCGCCACGGGACACCCTCGGGGACGCTGACGGGTATCGTTGGCTCGTCGCCACGAACCGGTTCCGGAGGGTGTTTCCTTGGCCGCCTCGCGCCCGTTGAAGGTCGGTGTCCAGCTGCCCGAGGTCGAGCGGGTCGTCCGCTGGCCCGAGCTCGTCGCGATGGCCCGCACGGCCGAGTCGATCGGGCTCGATTCGGTCTGGGTCGGCGACCACCTGCTGTACCGCTACCCGGATGCCCCGCCGCGGGGTCCCTGGGAGGCGTGGACCTCGCTCGCCGGGCTTGCCGCGGCAACGAGTCGGGTTCAGCTCGGGCCGCTCGTGGCATCGACGAGCTTCCACAACCCCGCCATGCTGGCCAAGATGGCCGCCACGGTCGACGAGATCAGCGGCGGGCGCCTGATCGTGGGGCTCGGCGCCGGCTGGAACGAGACCGAATACCGGGCCTTCGGCTTCCCCTACGATCACCGGGTCTCGCGCTTCGAGGAGGCGTTCACGATCATTCGGACCCTCCTGCGCGAAGGTGCGATCGACTTCGCCGGGACGTTCTACGAGGCCCGGGAGTGCGAGCTCCTGCCCCGGCCGCGGCCGGGCGGACCGCCGCTCCTCGTCGGCTCGATCGGGGAGCGGATGCTGGCGATCACCCTGCCCCACGTCGACGCCTGGAACGGCTGGTACGACTGGTTCGGCAACACCCCTGAGGGCCTGGGCCCGCTGCTCGAGCGGATCGACACGGCCTGCCGGGCGGTCGGGCGCGACCCGGCGACGGTCGAGCGGACGGTCGCCCTCCACGTCCGGCTGACCGGCTGGGTCGGCCGCAAGGTGAACGAGCAGACGGCCGCGCCGTTCACCCCGATCGCCGGCAGCGCGGAGGAGATCGCCGATGCGCTGCGCGCCTTCGCCAGGCTCGGCGTCGGCCATGTCCAGCTCGTCCTGGACCCGATCACCGAGGCGTCGATCGCCGAGCTGGCACCGGTCCTCGAGCTGCTCGACCGGGGCTGACACCGGCGGCACCTGACACCGGCCGCCGGGCGCGTCGGTCCGACCGATTCGCGGGCGGCCGGCCGCCTCCCCGATCCGCGCCTCCCGTCAGCCCGCCGATCGGCCGCCCTCGTCCCAGCGGTCGACGAGCCAGCGCAGGCCCCCAGGGGCGAGACGGACGCCCGCAGCCAGGAGCGGCTCGACGACGAGGATGCCGTCCGCGTCGAGGGCGAGCCCGAACGGCGGTGGCCCGGCCGCCTCCCAGGCAGCGCGCAGGAACGCCTCGTGCGCCTGACGCGGACGCCGGCGCGCGAG
>CAYMBB010000396.1:0-1781 GCA_964388515.1 uncultured Anaerolineaceae bacterium | reverse complement strand
CGAAGTACTCGACGGCGAGCTTCGTGCCGGCCGCGGCGACCTCCGGCGGCAGGTAGCTCATGAGCAGGTGCCGCCCGACCGAGGGCCCGGCGCCGGCGCTCGTCACGAACGATCGACGGCCCTTCGCATCGGCGAGGGAGCGTCCGTCGGGCGTCAGGATCGGCTCGCGCCCGAGCATGTACCGCGTCACCCCGCTCGCCGACGTGTGGTCGTCGACCGTCAGGGTGCACAGCACGGCGGCCGCGGGTCGGGCGCGCTGCTCGAGGTAGGCGGCCTTGCCGACGAAGTCGTGCTCCTTCACCGTCGGTCGCGCCAGCCCGGCCTCCACGAGGTCGTACTCGAGGTCGAGCTCGTTGCCGTGCGCCCGGTAGCCCTTCTCGAGCCGCGCGGTCGTCGCATAGACGCCGATCCCGACCGGCACGACGCCGAGCGGCCGGCCGGCCTCCCAGAGCGCATCCCAGAGACGGGCGCCCGCCTCCATCGGCGCATAGAGCTCCCAGCCGAGCTCGCCGACGTACGAGATGCGCGAGGCGAGAACCCGGATCGGGCCGAGGTCGATCGGCCGGCACGTTCCGAACCGGAACCCCTCGTTCGAGACGTCGGCGTCGGTGAGCGACCGGACGAGGTCGCGTGCCCGGGGGCCCCAGACGCCGACCGTGCACCAGGCCGAGGTCGCGTCGTGGAGCTGCGCCGAGCCGTCGGCGGGCAGGTGGTCGACGAACCATTTCTGGTCGCGCATCCCGCTGGCGCCGCCGGTGACGACCCGGAACCGGTCCCGGCCGAGGCGCATGATCGTGAGATCGGCGACGATCCCGCCCGCTGCGTTGAGCAACGGGGTGTAGACGACCCGCCCGACGGCGACGTCGACCGGGTTCACCGCGAGCCGCTCCAGGCAGTCGAGCGCCCCGGGCCCGCTGACGTCGAAGATCGCGAAGGCGGACAGGTCCACGAGGCCGACCCGGTCGCGCATCGCGAGGTGCTCGGCGCTGATGATCGGCGACCACCAGCGGGCGTCCCACTCGGCGTCGCGGCGGGCGACCCGATCGCCGTACTCCGCGAGGAGCGGCTCGTTCGACGTGTACCACATCGGCCGCTCCCAGCCGGCCGTCTCGAAGAAGACCGCCCCGAGGTCGCGCTCGCGCGCGTTCATCGGCGTGAGCCGCACGTTCCGGTTCGTCTCCCACTGCTCGGAGGGGTGGACGATCCCGTACGTCTTGTTGAACCACTCGGCGCTCCGGGCCTGCACGTGGGTCGTCGTCCGCTGGTGGTCGTAGAAGCGGGCGACGTCGGACGCGTGCGGGTCGATCTCGGGGCAGCCGTCGGTCATCCACTCGGCGACCGTCCGGGCGATCCCGGGCGCCTCCTTGATCCAGATCGCGGCCGTCGACCAGAGGCCGCCCACCTCGGGCGTCTCACCGAGGATCGGCGCCCCGTCCGGGGTCAGCGAGAGGAGGCCGTTGATCGCGTGGCGGATCCCGACCCGCTCGTCGCCCAGAATCGCCGGGACGAGCTCGAGCGCCTGCTGCATCTGCGGATCGAAGTCGTCGGGTGTGAACGGTAGCTCGGTCGGCGAGAGGGCCGCCTCCTCGATCGACGGGATCTCGTCGGGCGACATGAGGATCGGCCGGTGAGCGTACGAGCCGACCTCGAGGTCGCTCCCGTGCTGGCGCTCGTACATGTTCGTGTCCATGTCCCGGATGATCGGGAACCTGATCTCGCCGACCGTGTCGGCGAACGCGGGGACGGGACCGACGCTGATCATCTGGTGGACGGCCGGGGTG
>CAYMBB010000395.1:0-1786 GCA_964388515.1 uncultured Anaerolineaceae bacterium | reverse complement strand
AGCCCGGCCGCCGTTCGGCGGCCCTCCCGGCGGCCGGGCGGCCCGACGGCCCGGCGCTCTGACCGAACCAGTCCCGGACGACGTCGGGCGACCAGATCAGGGTCGGCCGGCCACCTCGTCGGCGCGCTCGGGCTTCGGCCGCGCCAGGCCGTAAGCGAGCGCCCCGCCCAGGCCGCCGACCAGCGTCAGCCCAAAGACCGTGCCGGCGCTCGAGCCCTGCTGGGCCCAGTAGAAGCTCGTGAACGAGGCCACGTCGCGCACCCCGGCCGCCTCGAGGGCCGGGCCCCGGCCGTCGGCGAGGTAGCGGGCATAGACGCACCCGGGGCCGGCCGGGCACTCGAGCGGTGCCCCAAGGCTCGCATCGCGGTAGCCGTTGTCGGCATAGAAGAAGAGCCCCTTCACCGCGACCAGGAGGATGGCCATCGTGGCCGCCGTGACGAACCCGGCGACGACCCCGTTGGCCACGATCCGGCGCCAGGGGCCGGACAGGCGCCCGGAGCGGGCGTTCGCGTAGTAGCCGATCAGCAGGCCGGCCGGCAGGCTGAGCAGCCAGTAGACCGGCTCGATCGGGATGACCAGCAGGAAACTGATCGCGATCGTGACCGCCATCCCGATCCCCACCCAGGCGGCCACGATCGCCCCCCGGTCGACGAGCCGGCTCACCGGCCGACGGACCCGCCGGCGAGGGCGGCCCGACCGGGATAGCGCGCGCCCGAACCCAGCTCACCCTCGATCCGGAGCAGCCGGTTGTACTTCGCCACCCGCTCGGAGCGCGACGGGGCGCCCGTCTTGATCTGGCCGGTGCCCATGGCGACGACGAAGTCGGCGATCGTCGTATCCTCGGTCTCGCCCGAACGGTGGCTGACCATCGCCGTCCAGCCGGCCCGCCGGGCGAGGTCGACCGCGTCGATCGTCTCGCTCAGGGTCCCGATCTGGTTGAGCTTGATGAGCACCGAGTTCATCGCCTGCTCGGCGATCCCGCGCTCGATGAAGCGCGGGTTCGTGACCAGGATGTCGTCGCCGACGAGCTGGACGCGCGAACCGAGCCGGGCCGTCAGCTCGCGCCAGCCGGCCCAGTCGTCCTCGGCCAGGCCGTCCTCGAGCGAGACGATCGGATAGCGCTCGATCCAGCTCTCCCAGAGGTCGATCAGCTCGCCCGAGTCGAGGGTCCGGCCCTCGCGCTCGAGCCGGTACTGACCGGTGACCCCACCCGTCCCGGTCCCCTCGACCAGGATCGAGCTGGCGGCCGGGTCGAGGGCGATCGCGACCTGCTCGCCGGGGCGGTAGCCGGCCCGCTCGATCGCCCGCAGGATCACCTCGACGGCAGCCTCGTTCGACGGCAGCGAGGGTGCAAAGCCGCCCTCGTCACCCTGGCCGACCGAGAATCCCTGCTCGTGGAGGATCGCGCGGAGGGCATGGAACACCTCCGCCCCCGCCCGCAGCGCCTCGGCGAACGTGGACACCCCGACCGGGGCGACCATGAACTCCTGGAAGTCGGTCGAGTTGAGGGCGTGCTTGCCGCCGTTCAGGATGTTGAAGAAGGGCACGGGCAAGGTCCGCGCCCCCACCCCGCCGAGGTAGCGATAGAGCGGCAGCTCGTGTGCCGCGGCCGCCGCGTGGGCGCAGGCGAGCGAGACGCCGAGGATCGCGTTGGCACCGAGACGGGCCTTGTTCGCGCTCCCGTCGAGATCGATCAGCTCGGCGTCGATCGCGGCCTGGTCGGCGGCATCCATCCCGATCAGGCGTTCGGCGATCTCGCCGGTCACGTTCTCGACCGCGGTCAGGA
>CAYMBB010000394.1:0-1790 GCA_964388515.1 uncultured Anaerolineaceae bacterium | reverse complement strand
GCCGAGCCGAACCTGATGGAGATCCTCGCCGCCACGCTCGCCTGGCTCGCCGACCCCGCTCACTGGCAGGGGCCGGACGGGATCCCGATCCGCTTCCTCGAGCATGCCTCGATCTCCGTCATCGCGGTCGTCGTGGCCGGGGCGACCGCGCTCCCGATCGGGCTCTGGACCGGGCACACCGGCCGAGGCAGCCTCCTCGCCGTCAACGCGGCGAACATCGGGCGCGCCGTCCCCTCGTACGCGGTCCTGGTCATGGTCCTGCCGATCTCGCTCCAGCTGAGCCCTTCGTACGGGCTCGACGTGATCCCGACCTTCGCGGCGATGACGCTCCTGGCGATCCCGCCGATCCTCGTCAACACCGACGCCGGCCTGCGCGAGGTCGACCGCGACCTCGTCGAGGCGGCACGGGGCATGGGCATGAGCGAGCGCCAGGTCCTCGCCCGGGTCGAGATCCCGCTCGCGCTGCCGGTCGTCGTGGGCGGGATCCGGACCGCCGCCGTCCAGGTGATCGCCACCGCGACGCTCGGGGCGGTCGTCGCCTACGGCGGGTTCGGGCGCTACATCATCGACGGGATCGCCCGCAACGACGACGAGCGGCTGCTGGCCGGGGTCGTGCTCGTGGCCGGCCTCGCCATCCTGACCGAGCTCGGCTTCGCGGCGCTCCAGCGGGCACTCGTCTCGCCCGGACTGCGACGGGGCGGGTCAGGGTCGCCGTTCCAGGAGCCGGCCGAGGTGGCCCGCGCGTCCGGCGGGTGAGCGCCGCCAGATGCGCAGGAACCCCGCGGCGCCGCCAACCGAGGTGATCACGAGGACTGAGACGTGGACGATCAGGGCGAGCGCGAACGCGGTCTCGGCCGGGATGCCGAGGACCGTCCCGATCCCGACTCCCGCCAGCTCGAACGTGCCGAGGTAGCCCGGGCCGGACGGGATCGCCGTCGAGAGGGCGGTCCCGGCAGCGAAGAGGGTCGCCTGCGCGGTCGTCAGCTGCAGGCCGATCGCCTGCCCTGCGGCCGCCGTGGCGACGACCGTCGCTGACCAGGCGAGCAGGCTGAGCCCGATCGCCTGCCCGAGCGTGCGCGGCCGAGCGGCCACGGCCAGCCCGCCCCGGAGCCGGCCGGCCAGGTCGTGGACCCGCGGCCAGCGCCCGATCGCGGCGATCACCGGCTCGGCGCCCGGCAGGCGATGCGCGACGAGGGCAGCGCCGAGCCCCACGACGAGCAGGCCGCTCAAAGCGAGACCGACGAGCACCGCGCTGGCGACGACGCCGCGGACGTGGAGGACGAGGATTGCGCCCGAGGCGATCGCCACCAGGACGACCGTGTCAACCACGCGCTCCACGACGACCGTCCCGAGCGCCGTCGTCCGGCTGAGCCCCTCGCGGTCGCCGAGGTAGTGGCTGCGGACGAGCTCGCCAAGGCGGGCGGGCAGGATGTTGTTCGCCAGGTACCCCACGAGCAGGTAGTCGAACGTGCGCGCCAGGGCGACGCTGCGGATCGGGGCCAGGAGACGCTGCCAGCGCAGGCCGCGGAGCGAGACGTCGGCGAGCTGGAAGGCGACCATGAGCGCCAGCCAGCCGGGGATCGCCGCCGCAAGGACGTTCGCCGTGCGGGCGACGTCGACCTGGCGGAGGACGAGGGCGAGCGCGACGAGCGAGATGCCGACCCCGATCGCCCCCCGAGCTAGCCGCCCGCGGCCGCCGTTCACCGGCCGGTCAGGGGCTCGGTCGCCGGGCAGTCAGCTTCGGCGACCGACGCAGCTTCCAGCGGTGGAGGAGGTAGCGGGCGACGACC
>CAYMBB010000393.1:0-1792 GCA_964388515.1 uncultured Anaerolineaceae bacterium | reverse complement strand
AAGGAGGACCACGCCGTGGATCGAAGGATAGCCCCCAGCGCCCGGATCGAGGAAGCGATCGAGCGGGCGCTGCTCGACGGTCTCGATGACCCCGACGCGCTGAGCACGCTCGGGCGCCTGGGCGCCCAGCTCGTCATCCAACGGGCTGTCGAGGACGAGCTCACCGCGTTCCTCCACCGTGCCCGGTACGAGCGCACGGCCACGGCCACCGGTTCGCGCAATGGGACCCGAGCGCGCCGGATCCAGACCGCCGAGGGCGAGCTGGTCATCGCCATGCCCCAGGTGCGCGGCAGCCTGGTGCGGTTCGTCAGCCAGACGATCCCCGACACCCGAAGCGTCGTCCGGACCCGACCGCTCGAGGCGCTCGTCATCGGCGCCTACGTCCGGGGCCTGTCCGATCGTGACATCGAGAGCCTGGCCAGAGAGGCGGGCCTGGGCCAGATCAGCAAGACGACGGTCTCCAAGATCTGCCGTGAGCTGCGGGACCGCTACCGGGCCTTCCGGGCCCGCAGCCTGGCCGAGATCCGGCTGCTCAGCCTCATGCTCGACGCGATCTATCTGCCGGTCCGGCCCGACGGGCCGAAGGAGGGCGTGCTCGTCGCCTGGGGCTTCACCACCGACGGCGAGCGGGTCCTGCTCGACGTCTGCCTGGGCCAGCGCGAGCGGGTGGAGGACTGGCTCGATCTCGGCCGCGGGCTCATCGCTCGTGGCCTGCGGAGCCCGCTCCTGGTCGTCGCCGACGGGGCGCCCGGGCTCATCCGGGCGATCACCGAGCTGTGGCCAGACGCCGATCGCCAGCGGTGCGCAGTGCACCGCCTCCGGAACGTGCTCGCCAAGCTGCCCAAGCGGCGCGCGCTCCACGACCGGGTCCGCGCCGCCTACTGGTCGGCGCTCGACGAGGCGACCACGCCGGCCGAGGCCGAGCGCGATCTGCGCGTGCTCGTCGGCGAGCTGTCGACCGAGTACCCCTCCGCCGCGGCCTGTCTCGCCGACGATCTGCCGGCGCTGACCGTTCACCTCGCCTACCCGCTCCGACTGCGAAGGAGGTTGCGATCGACGAACCTGCTGGAACGCTCGCTGGAGGAGGTCCGGAGGCGGACCAAGGTCATCGGCCGCTTCCCGGGCGAGACGTCCTGTCTCACCATCGCCTGGGCGGTCATGGACCTCGTCATCGCCGGCGGCCGGGGGCTCGGACTCACGCTTTCCGAACGGCACCAGGTCGCCGCCATCGTCTCTGCCCGGTCCCTGCCGGAGAGCGCGGATCGGGTGGCCTAGAATCAATGAGCAACGGAGCTCACGCCGTCAGGCTTTTCCAGCAGCTCCGGGACGCGACCTCAACCGCACGCGTGGCGACCCTCGGGCCCACTCAATCGCCGTCGTAGCGCTTGAAGATGACCGCGCCGTTGTGTCCGCCGAGGCCGATGTTATTCGAGAGCGCGTACCGGATCGGCATCGCAGTCGCCTCGGTGACGACCCAGAGGTCGCACTCGGGGTCGGGATCGCGGTAGTTGATCGTTGGCGGCACGCACTGCTCGGCGATGGACATCACGGTCGCAAACGCCTCGAACGCACCGGCTGCCCCCATCATGTGGCCGGTCATCGACTTGGTCGCGCTGATCGCGACCTTTCGGGTGTGCTCGCCGAAGACCGCCCAGATCGCCTCCGCCTCGCGCTTGTCGCCGAGTGGGGTGGACGTCCCGTGCGGGTTGATCATGTCGACCTCGTCGGCCGGCACGCCGCGCCGCTCCAGGGCCATCTTCATCGCCCGGGCCGAGCCGGCGCCGCCTTCGAC
>CAYMBB010000392.1:0-1792 GCA_964388515.1 uncultured Anaerolineaceae bacterium | reverse complement strand
TACAGGTGCTGGGTGGCCCGGTTCGCGACCTCGAGCACGTCGCGGTCGGAGGCGATCACGGCCAGCGCCCGCTCGAGCCCGTGGGGGTTGCGGGTCAGTTCGACCGAGGACGCGTCAGCCAGGTATTCGCGCTGGCGGCTGACCGCCAGCTGGACGAGGCGGGCCGCGATCGGAGCGAGGATCGCCAGGACGAGCGCGATCAGGAAGGCGATCGCCTGGAGCCCTCCCCCACCCCGTCCCTCGTCCGACGAGCGGCGTCCGAATCCACCCCAGAACGTGGCTCGCAGGAAGAAGTCGGCCAGGAGCGCCACGCTGCCGACGAGCACGCCGACGAGGAGCGAGAAACGGATGTCGTAGTTGCGCACGTGCGAGAGCTCGTGGCCGATGACGCCCTGGAGCTCCTCGCGGTCGAGCTTCTGGAGCAGCCCGGTCGTGACCGCCACCGACGCGTGCTGCGGATCGCGCCCGGTCGCGAACGCATTCGGGGCGCTGTCCTCGATGATGTAGACGCGGGGCATCGGCAGGTTCGCCGCGAGGGCGAGCTCGCGGACGACGTTGATCAGCTGGGGCGCCGACTGTTCGTCGACCTCCCGGGCACCCGATACGCCCAGGATCAGCTGGTCACCGGCGTAATACGAGGCGAGCGCGCTGACGAGGCCGATGACGAACGCGAAGGCGGTGATCCCGAGCGCCCCGGCCGGGCGACCGGTCCAGGCGTAGCCGATCGCGAAGCCAAGCGCGACGAGGATCGCAACGACGAGAACGCCGAGCAGGAACGAGTTCCGCCGGTTCGCGGCGATCTGCTGGTAGAAGCTGGTGGCCATCGTGGATCCGATGCTGTCAACTGGCTCTGGCGGGCTCGGCGCCGGTGCGAGGCCGGCCAGGGTCCGCTGTCGGTCAGCGGAGCTGGACGACCGGGACCTCGGCTGCCTCGGGTTCGGCCTCGAAGAAGTCTCGCTTCGTGAAGCCGAACGCTCCGGCGATCAGGACCGTCGGGAAGGTCGCGATCGCGGTGTTGTAGTCCATCACGGTCGCGTTGTAGTGCTGGCGCGAGAAGCTGATCTGGTTCTCCGTCGTCGTCAGCTGCTCCTGGAGGGCGAGCACGTTCTCGTTCGCCTTGAGCTGCGGGTAGTTCTCGACGACCGCGAAGAGCGAGCGCAGGGCCCCGGTCAGCGCGTTTTCGGCCGCCGCCTGCTCGACCGGTCCCCGCGCGCCGGCGGCGATCGCGTTCGCCCGCGCCTCGGTGACCTTGGTGAGCACGTCCTGCTCGAACTCCATGTAGCCCTTCACGGCGTTGACCAGGTTCGGGATCAGGTCGTGGCGACGCTTCAGCTGGACGTCGATCTGGGCGAACGCTTCGTCGATCCGCATCCGGCGCTGAACGAGACCGTTGTAGGTCACGATCAGCCAGCCGACGGCGACGAGCGCCGCGACGACGATGATGATCAGCAGGGTGTCCATGCCCCCTCCTCGGGATGGCGGGTCGGCGGCACGCGGCCGCCGGTCAACTGCGATTCTACCAACCGGCGCCGCCCGGGTACCCGCCCCTGCTCGGAGGCCGGCTCCGGGCGCGTCCGCACCCGGGCGATGGTGGGCGGTACAGGGCTCGAACCTGTGGCCTCCTCGGTGTAAGCGAGGCGCTCTGACCGACTGAGCTAACCGCCCGACGCGGGCAGTATGCCCGACGCGGCCGACAAGATGCCGGCCGCTGGCGGGCCGGGCGCCCGGGACGACGAGCGGGCGGCCGATCGGCCGCCCGCTGGAGGATCAGGAGAGTGGTGCCCAGGCCGGG
>CAYMBB010000391.1:0-1802 GCA_964388515.1 uncultured Anaerolineaceae bacterium | reverse complement strand
GTCGGGAACCGGCGCGGCGGGGTGACTCCGTTGCGGCCTACGACGACACCTCCTCGGTCGAGACGCTCCGGCGCCGGGTCTTCGGCCGCGCCGGCGCCGGGTCTTCGGCCGCGCCGGCAGCCTCCGTCGTCGCGGGCCCTGGCCCGACCGTGGTCGGTTCGGAGGTTCCGCTGGCCGTCGTTCCGGTGGGCGCCGGCGTCGCGGCCGTCTCGACCGTCGCAGCCGTCCCGACCACCTCCGCCGGCGCGGCCGGCACCTCCGCCTGGCGCGCCGCGGTCGTTGCCTCGGCCGCCGCCCGGGCCGCTTCGGCGACCGAGACGTCGCTCCGGATGTCGATCCGCCAGCCGGTCAGCTTGGCCGCCAGGCGCGCGTTCTGGCCTTCGCGCCCGATCGCCAGGGAGAGCATCCGCTCGGGCACGGTGACGCTCGCGATCCGGTGCTCCTCGTCGATCGTCACGTTCAGGACCTGGGCCGGGCTGAGCGCGTTGGCCACGAACACCGCCGGGTCGTCGCTCCAGGGGATGACGTCGATCTTCTCGCCGCCGAGCTCGGCGACGACCGCCTGGACCCGCGCCCCGCGCTGGCCGACCGTCGCCCCGACCGGGTCGAGGCCCTCCTGGCGCGACGCGACCGCGACCTTCGAGCGGTTGCCTGCCTCGCGGGCGATCGCCTTGATCTCGACCGTCCCGGCGTGGATCTCCGGCACCTCGAGCTCGAACAGCCGGCGCAGGAACCCCTTGTGGGTCCGGCTGACGTAGATCTGGGGACCGCGGGTCGTGCGGCGGACCTCGAGCACGTAGGCCTTGACATTCTGTCCGATCCGGTAGTGCTCGAGCGGCGACTGTTCGGTCGTGGCCAGGATCGCCTCGACCCCCCGGCCGACGTCGAGAATGATCGCCCGCGGCTCGACCCGGTTGACGGTGCCGGTGATCAGGTCGCCCTCGCGGCTCGCGAACTGGTCGAAGACGACGTCGCGCTCCGCTTCCCGGAGCCGCTGAAGGACGACCTGCTTGGCCGTCTGGGCGTGGATCCGCCCGAACGCCTCCTGGTCGAGCTGCTCGGTCTCGACCAGGTCACCCACCTTCGCCTGCGGGTCGTAGGCGCGCGCCTGCTCGACCGTGAACTCGGTCGCCGGATCCTCGACCTGGTCGACGACTCGCCGGGCCCGGAAGACCCGGATCTTGCCGGTCTCGGCGTCGATCCGGACGTGGATGTCCTCGTCACCGGCGACCCGGCGGTAGGCCGACTGGATCGCCTCTTCGACGGTCCGGATCAGCTGCTCGCGCGGAACCTGCTTCTCCGCGTTCAGCTGCAGGAGGGCGCCAACGAAATCCCTGCTCACGATGCGCCTCCCGACAATGATCAGCACCTGCGCCCGCTCAAAAGAAAACGTGGGGGTCACCCACGTTCGGAGCGGCCGTTCAGTTCAGGCCCGAGTATACACCCGGACGGGTGGAGCCTCAAGGAACGGGGGCCGGGCTGCCGGGGGCCGGAATGGGTCAGCCGGGGCGCCCCGTCGTCCGGGGGCCGGAATGGGTCAGCCGGGGCGCCCGCTCAGCCGGGGTGCCCGGTCACCCGGGCGTCGTTGCCCGCGTAGCGGCGCTCGACGTACGCCTCGAGGATCGCGAGGAACTCCTCGACCAGGCGGTCGCCGCGCAGGGTCCGGTCGAGCCGGCCGTCGATGAAGACCGGGGCAACCGGTTCCTCGAACGTGCCCGGCAGGGAGATCCCGATGTCGGCGTGCCTGGACTCGCCCGGCCCGTTGACGACGCAGCCCATGACCGCCACGCGCAGCTCCTCGA
>CAYMBB010000390.1:0-1823 GCA_964388515.1 uncultured Anaerolineaceae bacterium | reverse complement strand
GCCAGGGCACCGTGTTCGCCAGCCGGGAGGACGAGATCGCCTCGGTGCAGGCCGGTGCGGTCGACGGTGTCCGCCAGCTCTGGGTCACCGGGACGTCGATGACGCTCCTGACTGTCGACGCGAAGCTCATGCCGATCCTGCCGCTCATGCTCCGGCCCCGGTCGAAGACCGCGCTCACGGTCGCGTTCGGGATGGGCTCGGCGTTCCGGGCGGCGGTGATCGCCGGTCTGCAAACCGATGCGGTGGAGCTCGTCCCGTCGGTCCTGACGATGTTCGGATACTTCTACCCCGATGCCGCGGCGATCCTCGCCAACCCGGCTGGCCACGTGATCGTTGCCGACGGCCGGAACCACGTGGAGCTGACCGACCGGCGCTACGACATCATCGTCACCGACCCGCCGCCGCCGATCGAAAGTTCCGGCGTGTCAGTCATCTCTTCGCTCGAGTACTACCGGGCCGGTCGCGCCCGGTTGACTCCCGGTGGGGTGATGATGCAGTGGGTGCCGTATGGCCAGACCGTTGACGAGTTCCGCGCTCACGTCCGGACGTTCCGCGACGTCTACCGCTTTGTGCTGGTCCTGCGCGGACCGGGCGGCTACGGGTTCTACATGCTCGGGTCGGACGAGCCGATCACGTTCACGAACGAGGCGATGCGGGCCATCCTCGCCAGGACGGGCGTCCTGGCAGATGTGTCGTCGGCCTACGACTCGCCGGCGAAGACGGTCGAGGATTGGCTGAGCCTGATCCCGCGCCTGACCTGGATTTCCGGCGACCGGGTGAGCGCCTTCGCCGGGGACGGGCCCCTGATCACCGACGACCGACCGCTCCCCGAGTACTTCCTGCTGCGCCGCGCCTTCGGGGCGCGGTCGCCGCAGGTGTCACCGGCGAGCCTGGCGGACGCGGGGTTTCCGTTCCGGTGAGGTCCCCCCGGCGGGCCCCGCGGCCGGCCGGCCCAGCGGGGCTTCAACCGATAGACTGCGCGGCGTGACGCCCGACAGCCTGACCCTCGTCCTGCCCGCCTACAACGAGGAGGCGCGGCTCGGCTCCGCGCTCGATGAGCTGTTCGGATACCTGCGCCGGCGCGGTGGGCAGGCGCGCGATGGCGGTCTGGGTGCCGACCGCCTGCCGGAGCGGATCGACGTTCTCGTCGTCGACGACGGGAGCACCGACGGGACGGCCGCACTCGTTCGCGCCCGCCCCGAGGCGACCGCATCCGGTGGCACCCCGGCGACCCTGCGCCTGCTGAGCGTGCCGCACGGGGGCAAGGGAGCCGCGGTCAGGGCCGGGATGCTCGCTGCCGGGGGCGACGTCATCGTCTTCGCCGATGCCGACATGGCGACTCCGCCGGACCAGCTCCCGCTCCTGGTCGAGGCGCTCGGGTCGGCCGACGTCGCCCTCGGCAGCCGGATCCAGCCCGACGGGTCGGACATGCGCCAGAGCCAGCCGGCCTACCGGCGCCTGCTCGGGCGGGCCTTCCACCTCCTTGCCTCGGCCTGGGTCGTCGGGCCGGTCCGCGACACCCAGTGCGGGTTCAAGGGGTTCACCCGCGCGGCAGCCCACGACCTCTTCGCCCGCCAGCGGATCACGAGCATCGTCTTCGACGTCGAGCTCATCTACCTCGCCCGCAGGCGCGGCTACCGGATCGCGGTCGTGCCGGTCCGCTGGTACGACCGGCGCGGCTCGCCAATGCACCCCGGTCCCCGGCCAGCGTTCCCGGTGGCCTGGGCCCTCCGCCGGCTCCCGTCCCTCCCCCGCCCCCTCGGCCCGCTCGCCCGCCCCCCCGCCCGCTCCCCCCCCCCCCCCCACCCCCACACCCCCACCCC
>CAYMBB010000389.1:0-1828 GCA_964388515.1 uncultured Anaerolineaceae bacterium | reverse complement strand
GTGCCAGGCGTCGTAGTCGTTCACGACGTGGGGCCGGCCAGTCCGCGCGACGCGACCGGAGGTCCCCTCGGTCGCAGGCAGGCGGAATCCCAGGGCCGCCTCGAAGACCCCGGTCGCGACCCGCAGGACGAGGGTCCGGCCATCGGGCTCGAGCAGGTAGATGAACCCGTTCTGCGTCCCCAGGAGGCCGGTGGCCCGGGCGAGGACAGTCTCGAGGAGTTGCGTCGGCTCCTGGCGGTTGAGGAGCGCGAGCGCCGTCTCGTTGATCGCCGCGAGGTACGCCTCACGCGGGTCCGAGTCGACAACCGACGGTGGCCGGACCGGCTTGGCCAGGTAGAGGGCCCGGTCCGCCGCCGCGACGAGCGCGTCCTTCGTGAGCCCGTCATCCGGGAAGCAGGCCGCCCCGGTGCTGATCGAGACCTTCGGCCCGCGCCGGGGCATCGGGACGTTCTCCACGGCCAGCCTGATCCGCCGCGCCGCCTCCCGTGCCTGGACCCGTCCGGCTCCCTGGAGGATGACCGCGAATTCGTCGCCGCCATAGCGGTAGAGCCCGTCCCCGACCCGCGTCGCCGACCCGAGCGCCGCGGCCACGCTCCTGAGCAGGTGGTCGCCCGCGGGATGCCCGAACGCATCGTTGAAGGCCTTGAAGCCGTCGAGGTCGAGCATCAGGAGGGCGAACGGCCGGTTCGGCCCCCGGGCGATCGCCTCGCCCAGCTCGCGCTGGAAGGCGCCGTGGTTGCCGAGCGAGGTGAGCGGGTCGAGGAGGGCGCGCGCCTCGGCGGCCCGGTGGGCCTCGGCGTTCTGGAGGGCGACCGGCGCCTGGCCGGCGAAGAGCTTCGTGAGCTCGAACTCCGTGACGCTGAAGTGCGCCTCGCGCCCGCCGATCCGGCCGACGTTCAGCGTCCCGATCACCTCGCCCGAGACGAAGAGCGGGACGATGATCGTCGATCCCGGCTCGGACGCCGTCCCGGCGATGGGCGTCGAGCGGGGATCCCGGTGGGCGTCGTTGGCCAGGACCGCCTCGCGATGCTGGATCGCCCAGCCGGTGATGCCGGATTCGATCGGCACCGCCTCCGCCAGGATCGCGTCGGCGAACCGATCGCGGGCGAGCACGGCCCGCCGGACGCCGGCCTCCCGGTCCACGCGGTAGATCGAGAGCGTGTCGTAGGCGACGACCGCCTTGAGGGCATCGGCGATCAGGTCGAGGACGGTCCGCGGATCGCGGGTCGAGAGGAGTCGCTCGTTCACCTGGAGGAGCCGGCGCTGGCTCGCGAGCTGATGTTCGAGGAGCGCGTGCTGCTCGCGAACGCGGGCGAGGCTCTCGGCGTTCGCGAGGGCGAGCGCGGCGTAGCCGGCGAAGATCGAGATCGTCGTCTCGTCGTCCGGACCGTAGCGGTCCCGCCCGAGCTTGGAGAGCGCGACGACGCCTCGAACCGTGCCGTCGTACGTCATCGGCACGACGAGCATCGATTCCGGGCCCTCGTCCCGGCCGACCTGCAGCGAGCGAGGATCGCGCGCGGCGTCGCCGGACCGGATCGCCTTGTTGTGCTTCCCGACCCAGCCGGTCAGGCCTCCCCCGATCGGGACCCGGAGCATCTCGGAGGTCGGGCGCTCGACCCCCACGAACGTCCCGTCTAAGCCGATCGGCTCGCAGACGCCGGACTCGCGGTCGATGCGGTAGACACGGATCGTGTCGTAGTCGAAGAGGGTGCGGGCCTCGGCGACGATCGCCTCGCCGATCCCCGTGACGTCGTGGATCGAGTTCAGCCGGAGGCCCAGGTCGCCGATCGCCCGGAGCCGCGCGGCGAGCGCCTGGACCGACTCGTAG
>CAYMBB010000388.1:0-1828 GCA_964388515.1 uncultured Anaerolineaceae bacterium | reverse complement strand
TGCGCGCGGTGGGCGGGGCGGGGGCGGGGTTTGGCCTGTCAGGAGGCCCCGGTCCGGCGGGGGGGGGAGCGCTGCGGGGATCGGCTGGCGTGAGTCGCCCAGGACGCCGGGGTCCGGGCGCCGGGGGGCGAGCGCCTCGATCGCCTCGGGCGCCCGGACACGAGCCGGCTGGAGGACGTACAGTCCGCGCCCCCGGGCCCGCCGGACGACCGGCACCGACCGGGTCTCGCCGCCCCGCCCCGCCGGCCGGTCCGGGGCCGCCACGACACCGACGAGCTCGACCTCCGGCGCACCGACGAGCGCCTCGAGGATCGGCACCGCGAACGACCCGGAACCGAAGAAGACGGTCCGCGCCCGCGTCTCGCCTGCCCTCACCGGTCGGCCCTCATCCGCCCGTCCTCATGCCCGGGGGCAGCTGGCGCCACCGTCGGGGTCGCCCGGCCCGGGCGTGCCCGGTCAGGCGAGCGCGCCGGTCGCCTCGCGGACCTCGTCCGACTCGTCCTCCCCGGCCGCGACCGGGATGAGCTCGTCGAGCGAGGCGAGGTAGTCGATGTACAGCTTCCCGTCGAGGTGGTCGAGCTCGTGCTGCAGGGCCCGGCCGAGGAGCCCGGAGCCGGCGACCTTGATCGTCCGCCCGAAGCGGTTCTGGGCCACGACCCAGACCCGCTCGCGGCGCGTGACGTAGGCCACGTAGCCCGGGATCGAGAGGCAGCCCTCGAGGTCGCGGTCGTCGCCGACCGAGCGCACGATCGCCGGGTTGACGAGCTCGTGGAGCTGGCCCCCGACCTCGATGACGCAGGCCCGGACGGCCTCGCCGAGCTGCGGGGCGGCCAGGCCGACACCGGGGGCGTGGCGCATCGTGTCGGCCAGATCGTCAAGCAGCTCGTGGAGGTACTTGCCGAAGCTGTCGACCGGCTGGCCCTTCAGCCGCAGGCGCGGGTCGCCGAGGAGGACGATCGGTTTGACGCTCATGGGCCGAGTATACCGAACGGACGGCCCTGCCCCGGGCGAGGGGCGGCCGCGATCACCGGCTCAGAGCAGCGACTCGGGATCCACATCGACCGACCAGGGCGCCTCGAGCCCGTCCTCGAGGAGCGCCGCCGGATCGTCGCCGCGCAGGACGACGTTGAACCGCCAGCGCCCGCCGCGACGGGCGACGTATGCCGGCGCCGGCCCGACGACCGTCACCCGCACCGCCTGCTCGTCGGCCCGCTCCCGTAGCCGGCCGGCCATCTCGCGGGCCGCCTGCTCGGCCGCAGCGCGATCAGGGAGCGCGACGGTGAGCTTCACGAGCCGTCCGAACGGCGGCGATCCGAACCGCTCGCGCAGGGCGAGCTCGGCCTGGTAGAACGTCGCCGCGTCACCCCGGGCGACGGCCTGGATCGCCGGGTGCCCAGGCTGGTAGCTCTGGATGATCGCCAGACCCGGCCGGTCGCCGCGCCCGGCCCGCCCGACCGCCTGGGCGAGCAGCTGGTACGTCCGCTCGGCGGCCCGCTCGTCGGGCAGGTTGAGGGCGACGTCGGCTGAGACGACCCCGACCAGGGTGACCTCGGGGATGTCGAGGCCCTTGGCCACGAGGCTCGTGCCGACGAGGACGTCGAGCCGGCCGTCGGTGAACGCGTCCACGACCCGCTCGGCGGCGCCTCTGCGCTCGACGACGTCGCGATCGAGACGCCCCACCCGGAGACCGGGGAACCGCTCGCGGACCTCGCGCTCCACCCGTTCGGTCCCGCCGCCGCGGTAGCGGAAGCGCGGCGAGCCGCAGGCGGGGCAGCGCGCCGCGAGCGGGAAGGCGCGGCAGCAGGGGTGGCAGCGCAGTGTGTAGCCC
>CAYMBB010000387.1:0-1862 GCA_964388515.1 uncultured Anaerolineaceae bacterium | reverse complement strand
CACCGCGAGGGCCGAGCCCGGGATGGAGAACCCGAGCGTCACCGCTGTTCCAAGGACCGTGGATCGCCGCCGCATCGCGAGCGCCACGAGAGCTCCGAGCACGAGCACGAGGGTCGACGCCGAGCTGGCAAGAACGAGGCTGTGGGCGAGGCCGTCGCCGAACCGCGCGTCGAGCGCCTCGCCGAAGTTGGCGAGCGTCCAGTTCGCCGGGACCGGCGGCAGACCGACCGCCCGGGTGAGGGCCGAGAGTACGAGGGCGACGAGCGGGACGATCGTGGTCACGATGAGCGCGACCATCATGAGTGCGGCGGCGACGCGTCCGCCAGTGCGTCCGGCCTCGCCGCCAGCCGGCAGACCGGTCCGGACGGCACCGCGTCCGCCCAGCAGGGCGTCGGCCGGGCCGACGACAAGGAGCGCGAGCACGACCAGCGCCGCGGCCAGCGTTGCCGCCCGGACAAAGGCGGCGGGCTCGGCCGACAGCGCGAGGTGCTGGTAGAGGCGGGTCGTGATCGTCGCGAACCCGGCCGGCGTGCCAAGCACGGCCGGGACGCCGAAGGCGTTGATGGCGAAGACGAAGACGACCACGCCGGCCGACAGGATCGCCGGTCGGAGGAGCGGCAGGGTGATCGTCCGGAGTGTCTCGAGCCGACTCGCCCCGCTCGCCCGCGCGGCCCGCTCCAGGTCCGGCTCGACCCGGCTGGCGAGAGCACCCGCGACGATCAGGTAGGCCAGCGGTGTCGCGCCGACGGTCAGGACGGCAACGATCCCGAGCGGCGCGTACAGGCCGGGCAGGGTGACCCCGACGAGCTGGTCGGTGAGCCCACGGGGACCGAAGGCGCGAGCCCAGCCGAAGGCGGTGACGAACGGCGGAACGAGCATCAGGAGGAGCAGACCGAGCCGCAGCCAGCCTCGCCCGGGAAGCGCCAACCGTTCGGTGGCGAGGGCGGCCACCGTTCCGGCGGTGACCGCCAGCAGCGCCACGAGCGCGCCGGTCCAGAGGCTGTTGCCGATCGCGCTGGCGACGAGTGGACCGGCCAGGGTCGTTGCCACGGTCGCCGGACCGTCCTCGAAGGCAACGCCCACCAGGCGGGCGATCGGCAACCCGATGACGAGGACGACGAGGCCGAGGGCGAGCGGACCGGCCAGGCGCGTCACGGGATCGGGTCAGCCACCAAAGATGGCGCGATACTCCCCGAGCAGCTCCTGCTGGCGTCCGAACGCGTTCGCCCAGTCTGGTGTGACCTGCGGCCCTCCCGGCTGCGGTCCACCGGCGTCGGGTCGGACCGGCTGCCAGCCGGTCGCGGCGATCGCCCGCTGGCCGGCGTCGGACAGGACGAGCTCGACGAACGACTCGGCGGCCGGGACGTTGTCGGTCGTTCCGACCACCGCGATCGGGCTGTAGATCGCGATCGCCCCGCTATCGGGCCAGACGATCTCGATCGGTGAGCCCTTGCCGATTGCTGTGCGAGCCGAGTAGTCGAGCGTCATCCCGACCTTGAAGCGGCCCTCGGCGACTCCCGTCGTCACCTCGTCAGGGCTCTTCACCTGGACCGCCCCGTTGGCCTTGAGCGACCGGTAGAAGTCCATCCCGAAGCCCTCCGTCAGGGCGACGTAGCCCAGTGCCCCGAACGCCGAGCCGGGGCAGCCCGGATCAGGGAACGCGACGGCCCCCCGGTAGGCCGGGTCGGCCAGGTCCTTCCAGGAGGTCGGGCCGGGCGTGACGTCCGAGCCGCGGATCATCACCATGTTCAGCACGCGCGTGCCCCAGAACGCGTCGCCCCGGTAGGCCGGGTCGAGGGTCGCGGCCTCGGCCGGCTGCCACGCGCGGAGGATCCCCTCCCTGGCGTAGGCCTGAATTGACA
>CAYMBB010000386.1:0-1892 GCA_964388515.1 uncultured Anaerolineaceae bacterium | reverse complement strand
TGGCGGTGGCGCGCTCGAGGCTCCGCCGCCGGCCGGCGCCGTCCACCTCCGGCCGCCGGGGGTGCGAGAGGGGCTTCAGGCGTACCAGCCTCCGTCGACGATGAGCGCGGCGCCCGTGACGTACGAGGCGTCGGGGGAGGGCAGGAAAGCGATCGCGGCGGCGGTCTCGTCCGGGTCGGCGACCCGGCCCAGCGGGATCCGGGCGACGATCTCGGCGTGGACTTGCGGGTCGTCCAGGTACGGCGCGGTCATCGGCGTCCGGGTGTAGCCGGGGCAGATCGCGTTCACCCGGATGTTCGACCCGGCGAGGTCCTTCGCGAGCGTCCGGGCGAGCATGAGTGCGCCGCCCTTCGAGGCGTTGTAGTCGGCGAAGTGCGGCTCTGCGAGGAACGCGTTCACCGAGGCGTTCAGGACGATCGAGCCGCCGAGGCCGTCGGCCGCCATCCGGGCCGCAGCAGCGCGGGCGGCGAGGAAGAGGCCGACGACGTTCACGTCGAGGACACGCCGGAAGTGGGCGACGTCGAGCTCGAGGGCCGGCTGCGCCAGCCCGTCGATCCCGGCCGAGGCGACGCACAGGTCGAGCCTCCCGCCGAACGAGCGCCCGAGCGCGAGCGCCTCGTCGGCCGCCCGCTCCATCGCCGCCTCGTCGGTCGTGTCGGCGATGAACGCCGCGGCCGGCGCCGGGGTGAGCGCCCGGAGCTCGGCGACGACGGCGTCGGCCCGGTCGGCGTCACGGCCGACGACGAGGACGGCCGCGCCCTCGCGCGCGAGGCGTCGGGCGGTCGCGTGGCCGATCCCCGACGTGCCGCCGGTGACGAGTGCCGTGCGCCCCGCGAACCTCAATCCAGCGTCCCCTTCACGCCGACGGTCAGGCCGGCCCGCCACGGCAGCGGCGCGAAGCAGCCGCGGAGCGCGACCGCAAAGGCCCGGGCGGCGGCCTCCCACGAGTGATGCGGGTCGCGGCCGTCGGTCACCCGGAGGCGGAGGGTGCACCGGGCGCCCTGGGCGAAGCCCTCGTAGAAGGCGACCATGTCGGCCGAGCTGATGTTCTCGACCGCCTCCAGCCGGGCCCCCTCCGCCTCGCGGTCGATGAAGTGCATCGAGCGGCCCTCGAACGAGAGGGCGCAGAACGCGAGCGCCTCGTCCATCGCCATCCACGCCGAGGCGGCGCCCTCGACGCCGTCGTCGAGCGCGCGGCCAAGAAGGGCCCCGATCCCCAGCCCGAATGCCATCCCGATGTCCTCGCAGACGACGTGCCGGAGGGCGAACGTCTTCGCGGCGAACCGGACGGTGAGGTTCAGCCCGGCGTGCCAGGCGATCATCTCGAGCATGTGGTTGAAGAACGCGAGGCCGGTGTCGAGCGACGGCTCCTCGCGCGGTCCGCGGCCGATCTCGACGTGGACCTCGGCCTCGCGCGTCCGGCGGGCGACGACGGCCCGGCCGTCACGGAGCTCGGCCTGCATCCCACGGTAGCTCTCGGTCATCGGGTCCTCCGAATGATGGGGGCGCTGATCGCGATGGGGTCGCTCGGCGCGATTGGGGCGCTCATCGCGGCCCACCGATGATGCCCGGCTCGGCCCGCATCGACTCCTCGCGGATCGACGTGAGGATCCGGTGCCGGAGAGCGAGGAAGCCGGGCGTCTCCTGGATCTCCGGACGGCGCGGGCGCGGCAGGTCGATCGCCACCTCGTCCTTGATCCGGCCGGGCCGGTTGGTCATGACGATCACCCGGTCGCTGATGAAGACCGCCTCCTCCACGTCGTGGGTCACGAACATGACTGTCAGGCGGTGCGACTCCCAGACCCGGGTGAGGAGCTCCTGCATCAGCAGGCGCGTCTGGGCGTCGAGGGCGCCGAACGGCTCGTCCATCAGCAGGATCCGCGGTCGGTAGC
>CAYMBB010000385.1:0-1897 GCA_964388515.1 uncultured Anaerolineaceae bacterium | reverse complement strand
GCACCGGCCTCCCTGGCCTCCTCGATGAGCAGCCGGGCCATCGCCGTGGTTGCCTCGGCATCGGGGAAGCCAAAGGTCGGGCCGGACGGGGTCGCGAGCGCCCGGTTGCGCGCCAGCTCGCGACGCTCGAGGCCCGGCAGCCGGTCGAGGACCCGCCGCGGCGCCTCGTAGACGCCGAGGTACCGTCCGAGGCGAGACGAATCGTGGAGCACGGTCACGACCGCGTCGGGGTGCGCGTCCGCGCCCGCGGCCGGACGTCCCGGCCCGGCGCTCGGGAGACGCTCGTCAAGCCACTCCGAGGCGTGCGTCAGGGCGAGGTCGGTGTGGCCGAGCGCCCGCAGCGCGACAAGCGCCTCAGGCGATTCGCTGACGATCCGCCCGGCACCAGCCCGCCGGGCAGCCGAGGCGACCGCGTCGGCCAGCCGTCGCGCCCGGCTCTCGAGTCCGAGCTCGAGCGCCTCGAAACCCGCGCTGCTGGGAAGCCCGCCCGGGAGATCGCCGGCAAGATCGCCGGCAAGCGTCGCGGGCACCGGTCGGGCGTCGCGCTCGTATCGCCGGACGAGCCGCACGAACGCAGCGCTCACGCGGGGCGCCACGGCCCGGGTCGCGGCATCGCAGAAGAAGAGGGTGTCGCCGGCCACGAGAAGCGCCTCCGGATGGGGCCCCAGCCCGAACGGGTCGCCGGCGGCGTCGATCCGCTCCGCCGCCCGGGCGACGGTCGGGGTGAGGACGCCGGCGTCGACCAGGTCTGCGCGGACAGCCCGCGCGAAGAACGTCTCGTCCGGCCAGGCCGTCTGCCCCTCATAGAGGCAGTTCGCGTGCTCGACGCCTGACCCGATCCCGCTCTCGAACATCTCGGCGAGCTCGGTCAGGTCGCCGCCGGCCAGGGCGCCACGCTGGAACAGGAGCGCCAGGAGCGCCTTGCGCGACGGCGCGAGCGTGTGGCGGCCGGTGGCTCGGACGACCGGCGAGGAGAAGAGGCACTGCTCGTGACAGCGGGCGCAGAGCTCGAGCTCGTCGACGAAGGCGTCGATTCTCATGCCACGCCCGCGAGCTTGCCCGGGTTGAGGATGCCGAGCGGGTCGAAGGCCGCCTTCTGGCGACGCAGAAGGTCGAGCCCGACAGCGCCCAGCTCCCGCTCGAGCCAGCCCTGCTTGCCCAGGCCGATGCCGTGGTGGTGGCTGACCGTACCGCCGCTCGCCCGGCACGCACCGAGGGCGGCGTCGACCACCGTTCCATACCGCTCGGTCGCCTCGGCGTCGGTCTCGGCCTGCGCCCGGAAGATCATGTAGAGGTTGCCGCCGTCGGGGTAGGCGTGCGACAGGTGCCCGAGGACGGCACCGTCGGGCCCGCAGGCGGCGACCATCGCGGCCCGCATCGAGTGGTAGACATCCGGCAGGGCGCGCCACGGGGCGGCGACCTCGAGCGCGTCGCCGATCGATCCGCTCCGCCTGACCGCCTCGAGGAGCCTGCTCGTGTCGAAACGGTGGTCGTACCAGGCCGTCGCTGGGACCGGGCCGAGGTCGGCGGCTCCCCGGGCAGCGGCTTCCTCGGCCACGGCCGCAAGCTCGGCGCCGACGAGCGGCGCCTCGCCCTCCGCACCCACGATCAGGAGGGCGCGCCCGAGCGGGGCGTCGGCTCCTCCGATCCCGGTCCGCCCCAGGATGCCCTGCGCCTCGGCCGGGTCGTAGGCTCGCACGATCGCCGGCCGATAGCCACGGCGCACCACGCGCCGAACGGCCTCGAGCGCGGACAGGAACGCGGCCTCCGGGCCGACCCGGTCGACGGCGAACCCGTAGCTCGCCCAGCGGCTCTCGGCCGGTAACGGCTGGACCGCGAGGGTCGCCTCGGTGACGATCCCGAGCGTCCCTTCGGCGCCAAGGAAGAGGGCGTGGAG
>CAYMBB010000384.1:0-1903 GCA_964388515.1 uncultured Anaerolineaceae bacterium | reverse complement strand
GCGGAGGTCGACATCGGCCACGACCAGCCGGGCGAAGAGGTCGCGCTCGGTGAGGACCCCGAGGAGCCGTCCGTCGCGGCCCGTGACGAGGACCGAATCGCCGACCCCGGAACGCTGGATCATTCGCAGGCACTCCGCGAGGGGGACGCCCGGCCGGACGGTGAGCGGATCGCGCCGGCTCAGAACCTGGAGGGGTCGATCGAGGAGCGTCGGGATCCGCTCGGCCACGGCCCGTTCGGTGCGTTCATTCACGGCGTGCAAGTGTACGCCGTTCCGCCTGTCGAGCCCGCGGGTCCGTTCGGCCCCCACGGCACGACCGATGGACGCCGGATCGCGGGTCGTTCCGCCCTACCCGGGGCGCCGTCGAGTCCCGACTGCTACGGGGATGGCACCGATCGTCAACGGGACGTGGGTGTTGGCTCAGCCGCCGCGCGCGGTCCGGATCGCGGCGCGTGCCCCGTCGGCGACGAACGCCGCGTCCGACCCCAGCCCCACGAACGTGAAGCCCATCTCCAGGTGCCGTGCGGCGTCGGCCGGGTTCCGGAGCAGGATTCCGGCGGCCTTCCCGGCGGCTCGGCAGGCGGACACGACGGTCCGGAGCGCATCGACGTACGTCGGATCGTCGAACCGGCCGGGGATCCGGAGCGCGTGCGAGAGGTCGGTGGGGCCGACGAACAGGACGTCCACGCCGTCGATCGCCGCGACCTCGGCGGCATTGCTGACCGCGACCGGGCTCTCCACCTGGACGATCCAGAGGACCCGCTGGTTCAGCTCGTGGACGTACCCGTGGGGGACCTCGCCGAGCCCGGCGCCGCGGGTGAGGAGCGCAAGGCCCCGGATCCCCTCGGGCGGGTAGCGGAGCCACGAGACGACGCGCCAGACCTCGTCGGGGTGCTCGAGGCGCGGGATCATCACGCCCTCGGCGCCGAGGTCGAGGGCGCGCCCGATCCGGAGCCGGGTCCCCTCCTCCGGCCGGACGAGCGCGGCGGCCGTCGTCTGCTCGATTGCGTGAAGCTGGGCGAGGAGGTCTGCCTCGGTGCCGGCGCCGTGCTCGAGGTCGACGATCAGCCAGTCGAGCCCGGACCGGCCGGCCAGCTCGGCGGCCAGCGGGGAAGCCGCCATGAGGAACGCGCCCAGGACGACCTCGCCGGCCTGGACTCGTTCGCGGATCCGCGTGCGCGACGGCGGAATGGGGGCAGGATCGGTCGGCATCGAGGCACCTCGTCGGGGCTGGCGCGAACGACCGGATGATCGCTGATCGGGCCGAACCGCGGGCCCCGATTGGCGATCATGACCCACCCGCTGTGGCCGCTGTTCGAGATGACCCGCGCGGGGTGGCGCGAGCCGGCGGTGCCGACCGCGAACCGCGTGCCCCAGGCAGACCCCGCCAACCGCTCGGCCATGCGAGACTGGGAACGACGACGACCCGCTCCCGAAGGTTCCACGATGCCCGAGCCGACCCCCCTCCTCGCTCGCCTCCGCGCCGCGGGTGACGATCTCGCCGCCCTCCGGCCGCCCGTCCTCGCGGGTGAGCCGTGGCCGCTCGCGGCCGATTTCGGCCACGGCCCCGAGGCGAGCTGGGGACCGCCGGAGGTGCTCGCCCACGTGACCGAGATGCTCCCGTTCTGGCTCGGCGAGGTCGAGCGGGTCCTCGCGGGGTCGCCCGACCCGGTCCCGTTCGGGCGGCTCCCGACCGACGAGGTCCGCCTCGCGATCATCGGCCGCGACCGGACACTCCCGGCCCGCGAGCTGCTCGATCGGATCGACGCCGACCTCGCCCGGTACGAACGCCGCCTGCCCGAGCTGACGCAGGACGATCTCGCGCGGCGCGGTCTCCACCCGGCCCGCGGTGAGATGTCCGTCGAGGAGATCCTCGAGCGCTTCGTCGTGAATCACCTCGGGG
>CAYMBB010000383.1:0-1918 GCA_964388515.1 uncultured Anaerolineaceae bacterium | reverse complement strand
CACTCTCTCCCGGTCGATGTGTATGCGCTGGCGGCCCCGCCGCGTGGAGGATGGGGCCTGAGGTCACGCGCAACCTGACATGGGAGCAGCGGGACCGCAGGCCGGTCCCGGGGCCGCAGATCCGATGAGGACCTGCGGTCTTTTTGTTTCCTCCAGCGAACGCGACGGGTAGCCGCCGAAGCCAGCGGCCCACGAGGCCACGGCCCGCCCACGGGCCGACCGGGACTTCAGCGCTCGACCACCCCAGGCGCCGGCGACGGCGCCACCCGTCACCAGGAGGAACCACCCCGATGGCCAGCGACCCGCTCGACCAGACGACCCTGCACCCCGAGACGCTCGCGCTCCACGCCGGCCAGAGGCCGGACCCGGCCACGAACGCGCGGGCCGTGCCGATCTACGCCACGACGAGCTACGTGTTCAACGACGCCGCCCACGCCGCCCGGCTGTTCGGACTCGAGGAATTCGGGAACATCTACACCCGGATCATGAACCCGACGACCGGGGTGTTCGAGGAGCGGATCGCCGCCCTCGAGGGCGGGGTCGGGGCGCTCGGGCTGGCCAGCGGCCAGGCGGCCGAGACCCTGGCGATCCTCAACCTCGCCCGGGCCGGCGACAACATCGTCAGCAGCTCGAGCCTCTACGGCGGCACGTACAACCTGTTCGCCCACACCCTGCCCAAGGTCGGGATCACGACCCGCTTCGTGGACGGCACCCGGCCCGAGACGTTCGCCCCGGCGATCGACGAGCGGACGAAGGCGGTCTACCTCGAAACGATCGGCAACCCCCGCCTCGACGTCCACGACATCGCCTCGATCGCCGACATCGCCCACGCTCACGGCGTGCCGCTCCTCGTCGACAACACGTTCGCCCCGCTCCTGACCCGCCCGATCGAGCACGGCGCCGACATCGTCATCCACTCGGCGACGAAGTGGATCGGCGGCCACGGGACCGCGATCGGCGGGGTCGTGGTCGACGGCGGGACGTTCGACTGGGCCGCCTCGCCGCGCTTCCGGGCCGACTTCGTGGAGCCCGATCCGAGCTACCACGGGGTGAGCTACACGAACGCCTTCGGCCCGGCCGCGTTCATCATCAAGCTCCGCGTCCAGGGCCTGCGCGACCTCGGGCCGGCGCTCAGCCCGTTCAACTCGTTCCTCTTCCTCCAGGGCCTCGAGACCCTGCCCCTGCGGATCGCCCGCCACAGCGAGAACGCGCTCGCTCTCGCCCGCTGGCTCGAGACCCGCCCGGAGGTGGCCTGGGTCAGCTACCCGGGCCTCGAGTCCCACCCCTCGCACGGCTTCGCCCGACGCTACCTAAAGGGCGGCTTCGGCGGGATCGTCACGTTCGGAGTGCGGGGCGGCGTCGAGGCCGGCCGGCGCCTGATCGACGCCGTCAAGCTCTTCAGCCTGCTGGCCAACGTGGGCGACGCGAAGTCGCTGATCATCCACCCGGCCAGCACGACCCACCAGCAGCTGACCCCCGAGGACCAGGTCTCGACCGGGGTGACGCCGGACCTGATCCGGCTCTCGGTCGGCCTGGAGAACGTCGCCGACCTGATCGCGGACCTCGACCAGGCGCTCCGGGCGGCCACCGGGCCAGCGGCTGAACCCGACGCCGCGACGAGCGGGACGACGGCATGACGATGGATCTTCGATCGACGGCACGGGTGCCGAGCCGGCGACCGGCACCCGCCCATGCCCCGGCGGCGGCACCGGCGGCACCCTCCCGTGCCCCGACGGCGGCACCGCCCGGCGCTCCCCTGCCCCCTTCCCTGCCCGCTTCCCTGCCCGCTTCCCTGTCCGCTCCCCGGGACGCCCCGGCGCGTCCCGGGGCCGCGCTTGGCGCCCCGGGCCTGCCCCTGGGCAGCGGGCGGCTCGAGTTCGCCCCGCTCGGCGCCTTCGAGCTCGAATCGGGCGCGCGA
>CAYMBB010000382.1:0-1969 GCA_964388515.1 uncultured Anaerolineaceae bacterium | reverse complement strand
CCGGGCCAGCAAGGTCGCGGCGCCGCGGGCGAGGAGCTGCTCGGCGAGAGCGGCAGCGAGCCGGTGGAGGACGAACCGGAGCGGCTCGAGCTCCCCCACGGCCGGCTCGAGGGGCAACGCCAGAACGAGTCGCTCGGCTGCCCGGCGGGGCCGGAACGGATCGGTCTCCTCGCCCCGGGCCCGGGCATGGAGCCGCTCCCCCTCGGCCCCGAACCGGGCGACGAGCGCCGAACGCGGCAGCTCCGCCACGGCCCCGATCCGGCGCAGCCCGAACCGGGCGAGCCGGGCGCGGACGTCGCGGTCCGGAGTCAGCAGTTCCGCCGGCAGCGGCGCGAGAAAGGCCGCCTCCTCACCGGGCGGAACGCTCTGGAACCCGGCCGCCTGCTGCGCCCCGCCCGGCGCTCCGCCCGGCCGGCGCGCGTCATCCAGCGTCCCGGCCGCCCGCCCCGGCCCACCCAACGCCCAGTCCTCCCCGGCCAGCGCGGCGGCGAGCGTGGCCGCGAACCGGGTCCCGGCGACCCCGGCCCGGGGCCGGCCGGGCAGGATCGGCCCGAGTGCTCCGCGGATCCGCTCGACGAGGATCGGCTCCGCACCCCAGAGCCGCTCGAGCCCATCGACCTGGACCTCGAGCAGCCCGAACGACGGGTCGACCGGCTCGACCGCGCCCGCGACACCCGGGCTGAACGCCGCCAGCCGGTCGAGCGCCGCCTCGACCGCCGCCCGGTCGGCATCCGGATCCGGGACGAGGAACGTTGCCTCAGGCGCGAGCCGGTGGGCGCTCCCGAGCGGCATCCCGCGCCGGACCCCCAGGGCGCGGGCGTCCGGGCTGAGGTCGAGGACCACCCCCTCGTCCCAGGGCCGCCCGCCCAGGACGATCGGACCGCTCGGGAACGAGCCGCAGGCAGCCTGCCGATGCCGGGCCAGCCGGAGCGGGAGATGGGACCAGTAGAGGTGGAGGAGGCGCATCGCTGATCGTCCGTGGCAGGTGGTCGGAAGGATCGCTGGAAACACCGGCTTCGGGCCCGCCGGCCGGCCCGATCGCCGCCGGATCAGGCCCGAGGAGCGGATCCCGGCCCAGGCAGGCGTCCCGGTCGCCGCCGTCGGCGTAGAGGATCCGGAGCTCCGCCCGCCGCCCCGGCGGCCCGAACCGGTTCCGGGCGACGACCACCTCCGTCCGCTGGCCGACGACGTCCCGCCCGAGCCGGATCCACGCCCGGCGGACGAGCTCGAGCCGGAGACCGGTCGACTCGCCGAGCACCTGGCGGAGACTCGACGGGAGGTCGGGCGGCTCGAGGACGACGAGCATCGTCCCGGTCCGGCGGGCGAGCGCGGCGAGTCGCTGGAACCGCTCGGCGATCGTTGGTGCCCGACCGCCGGACGGGCGACCGGGACCTGGTCCGGGGCCGGGACGACCGGGAGACGAACGTCCGGAACCGGAGGCCGGCGGCCCGTCCGGCAGATCGAGGAGCAGGAGGTCGATCGCCCGCCCCTGGACGAGCGCCCCCGCCATCGCCAGGCTGTCGTCGATCGAGTCGGGCGTGAGGACGACGAGCCGATCGAGGCGCACCCCGCGCGCGACCGCCTCGACCGGATCGAAGCTCCGGGCGAGATCGAGGTACGCGACGATCGAACCGCTCGCCTGGGCCTCGGCCGTGAGGCGGAGAGCGAGCGTCGTCTTGCCGCTCGTGAGACCGCCCCGGACGGCGACGCTCGCCTCGCGCGGGAGACCGCCCCGGCCAAGGATCGCGTCGAGGGCGGCGAAACCGGTCCGGACGATCTGGCCGTCAGCGGGCCGTTCGAATGGGACCCTCGGCGCACCCGGCGCTCCCGGCGCCCCCGGGGCCCTCGGCGCACCCGGCGCACCCGGCGCACCCGGGGCAGGACTCCCGGACCGTTCCGGCAGGGGGATCGCCTCCGGCAGGGGGATCGCCTCCGGCAGGGGGACCGTCGCCAGGGCCCCGACCACCTC
>CAYMBB010000381.1:0-1979 GCA_964388515.1 uncultured Anaerolineaceae bacterium | reverse complement strand
TGCCCGCGTGGGTCCCGGGCTGGGCGGGCGGGGCCGGGTGGTGGTGTGCCGGAGGGGCGTGCTCTACTCCGCCCGGATTAGCTGCTTCGAGGCCTCCTGGATCGCCTACGACCGGGGGCTGGGGCCCCAGCTGCGCTCCGTCCCGTCGCTCAGCGTCACGTACTACGGCTTCGACACCGGCCGGCCGCCATTCGACGAGGGGCGCGTCCGGCAGGCGTTCGCGCAGGCGGTCGACTGGACGCGGATCGCCGAGCTCGGGAACACCGGGACCTCCGTCCCGGCCGAGGGGATGGTGCCGCCGGGCACGCGCGATCGGCCGGCCGGTGTCTGCATGCCGGTCCACGATCCCGGCGCTGCGCGATCGCTCCTCGCCGCAGCCGGCTACCCGGGCGGGCGCGGCTTCCCGGTCGTCACGATGCTGACGCAGGGAGCGGGGTACGAGGAGGCGATCGTCAGCCAGCTCGCGGCGACCCTCGGCGTGACCGTCCGCGCGGAGACGATGGCGTTCGATGCGTACATCACGCGGCTCGCCGAGGACCCACCGGCGATCTGGTCGATGGGCTGGGTCGCCGACTACCCGGGCGCGAACGACTTCTTCGGGATCCTCCTCGGCGGCAACCAGCCGAACAACTTCGGGCGCTGGCAGTCGGCCGCGTTCGCCGCGGCGATCACCGACGCCCGTTCGGCGGTCGATCCGGCGGTCGCGACGGCCGCGTACCGTCGGGCCGAGGTGGTCGTGGCGAGCGAGGTGCCGGTCGTGCCGATCGCCTACGGGACGGGCTGGGCCCTCTCGCGGACCAGCCTCCTCGGCGCCGGCCAGAACGGGCTCGGGATGATCCGGATGGCAGGACTCGCATGGGCGCGCTGAGCTGCGTCCGGGGGCCCGCCGCGGCCCTTGCGGTCATCGTCCTGGCCGCTCGCGTCGCGAGCCCGGTCGCGGCGGCCGATGAGACGTCGTTCGGAACGCCGGGCGGTACGTCGCGGTTCGGCCGCTCGGTTGACTTCAGCCAACCGGTGACGCTCCGGGCTGCACCGAGCCCGGTCGAGATCCTCCTCGACGTGCCGGGGTCCTTCGGGCCGGAGGTGAGCGAGGTGACCCCGCCAACGTCGGCGGGAGCGACGACCCTCCGGTACTCGATCGAGCTCGCGACCGGTCGCCTCCTTCCGAACACGACGATCACCGCGCGCTGGCGCCTGACGTACCCGAATGGAACCACCAGCGTCGGGCCGCCGGAGACGGTGACCTACGCGGACGACCGCTTCGCCTGGCGGACGATGACCGGCTCGATCGTTCGCATTCACTGGTACAAGGGATCCAACGACTTCGGCCGGCGCGCCCTCGCAATCGCCGAGGCCGGCATCGCGAAGGCGGAGCGGCTCCTCGGCGTGACGGAGTCTGACCCGATCGACTTCTTCGTGTACGCCGACCAGGGTGCCTTCTACGACGCGCTCGGGCCTGGGACGCGCGAGAACGTCGGCGGAGAGGCGGTCGCCGAGATCCGGACGCTCTTCGCGCTCATCACGCCAGGCGAGCTCGACGCCGGCTGGGTTGGAGTCGTCATCCCGCACGAGTTGACACATCTCGTTATCAACACGGCAGTCCAGAACCCGTACCACTTCCCGCCCCGCTGGCTGAACGAGGGGCTGGCCGACTACCTCTCGCAGGGATACACCGCGAGCTACCGGGACGCCGTCCGGTCGGCCGCGGCGGACGGCACGCTGATCCCGCTCGGCGGGCTGACCGGCGAGTTCCCGACGACCGGCGATCGCTTCTACCTCGCATACGGAGAGAGCGTCTCGGCGATCGACTTCTTCATCCGGACGTACGGGCAGGCCGCCCTCGTCTCGCTCATCCGCTCGTACGCCACCGGGCTGACGGACGACGAGGCGTTCCATGCCGCGATCGGGATCGACGTGGACGCCTTCGACGCGGCATGGACCGCCAGCCTTGGAGCAGCACCTGCGACGCGGTACGGGCC
>CAYMBB010000380.1:0-1984 GCA_964388515.1 uncultured Anaerolineaceae bacterium | reverse complement strand
GCGGGCCTCGACGAGGGCCGCCCGGAGGCGTTCCGGGGCCACCTCGTCGACCCGTTCGAAGAGGGCGTCGAGGCTGCCGAACTGGGCGATCAGCTTCGCCGCCGTCTTCTCGCCGACCCCCGGGACGCCCGGGATGTTGTCGGTCGGGTCGCCCTTGAGCGCCTTGAAGTCGACCATCTGGGACGGCTCGAGCCCGTACCGCTCGCGGATCCGCTCCGGGTCGTAGATCACCGTGTTCTGGACGCCCGAGCGGGTCGTCATCAGGCGGGTCCGCCCGGTGACGAGCTGGAGCATGTCCAGGTCGCCGGTCACGATCGTCGTGTCGAGCCTGAGCCGCTCGGCCTCCACGGTGAGCGTTCCGATGACGTCGTCGGCCTCGAACCCGGCCACCTCGTAGATCGGGATCCGGAGCGCCTTGACCACCTCGCGCACCTTGGGGAACTGGTCGCGCAGGTCGTCGGGCATCCGCTGGCGGGTCGCCTTGTACTCGGCGTAGCGCTCGTGGCGGAAGGTCGGCTCGGCGAGGTCGAAGGCGACCGCGACGTAGTCGGGCCGGATATCCTGGAAGCCGCGGAGCATGATCGTGCAGAAGCCGAAGACGGCGTTGACCAGCTCGCCCTTCGAGGTCGTCAGGGGCGGCAGGGCGAAGTAGCCGCGATAGATCAGCCCGTTGCCGTCGAGCAGCATCAGGCGCTCGACGGGCGGGGCCTCCGGGACATGTTCAGACGGCGGGCTGGTCATCATCCCCAGTGTACCCGTCCGCCGGCTCGTTCCCGGAACGGCCCGGGCGACTGTCGCGCTCCGGCCAGCGAGGCCCGTTGGCCGGCCGCCCCTGGCGGGTCGTCCGGATCAACCGGGCACGATGTGCGTGCCGGCCCGGCCAAGGAGCGCCAGGCCGAGGTTCTCCGGGCTCGAGATCACCGCCTCGCCGCCACCGCGCTCGAGGAAGTCGATGCAGGCCTCGATCTTGGGCGCCATGCTGCCGGGGGCGAAGTGGACGCCCTCAGCGAGGTAGCGCCTCGCGTCGCTCACGGTCAGCCGGTCGACCCAGCGCTGGCCGGGACGCCCCCAGTCGAGGGCGACCCGCTCGACCGCGGTGCTGATCACGAACAGGTCGGCCCCGATGACCGAGGCCAGGAGCGCCGAGGCGTGGTCCTTGTCGATCACGGCCGCGACGCCGTGGAGCTGGCCGTGCTCGTCGGCGATGACCGGAATCCCGCCCCCACCGACGGTGATGACGACGAAGCCGCGCTCGAGCAGGGCCGCCACGGCCGCCTGCTCGACGATCCGCAGCGGCCGGGGCGAGGCGACCACCCGGCGCCAGCCGCGACCGGCGTCCTCCCTGACGACCCAGCCGTCCTCGTCGCGCCGGCGGGCCGCCGTCGCCTCGTCCATGAACGAGCCGATCGGCTTCGACGGCGCGGCGAACGCCGGGTCGGCCGGGTCGACCTCGACCTGGGTGACGACCGTCACCGCCTGGCGGTCGATCCCGAGCCGGCGGAAGGCGTTGCCCAGGTTCTGCTGGAGCTCGTAGCCGATCGAGCCCTGGGTCTCCGCGTCGCACACGTCGAGCGGCACCTCCGGGAGCTCGCCGGCCGCGAGCTCGGAGCGGCGCAGGACGAAGCCGACCTGCGGGCCGTTGCCGTGCCCGATCGCGACCCGCCAGCCGTCGCGCACGATCGGCGCGATCCGGGCGCTCGTCTCGGTGAGCGCGCGGTACTGGTCGGACTCCGAGAGGTGCCGTGGGTCCTTGATCAGCGAGTTCCCGCCGATCGCAATGACCAGCGTCCGGTTCGCCATCCGTCTCGTCCTCTGTCGCCGGCTCCGTGGTCGGACCAGGCTACGGGGGAACGATCGACCCGCGGAGGTGGGGCGTCAAGGTCCGACGGGCACCCGATCAGGCGTCGACGAGCCGGCGGGCCCCCCAGCGCAGGACGAACAAGCCGATCCCGGCGACGAGGAGGAGCGCCCCGACGAGCAGCAC
>CAYMBB010000379.1:0-1989 GCA_964388515.1 uncultured Anaerolineaceae bacterium | reverse complement strand
GCGCTCGCCCGCGAGGTGACCGGGCCAGGGGAGCCGGCCGTCGCGGCGATCGTCCCCCGTGTCGGGGAGGGGGCCGGGCGGCCCGACGGCTCGGTCGACCGGGCCGTCCTCGGTAGACTCGTGTTCGCCGACACGGCGGCCCTGGCGGATCTAGAGGCGATCGTCCACCCCGCCGTCCGGCCCCGGCTCGTGGCGGCCGTGACGGCGGCCGAGGCGGCTGGCGCGCCGGTCGTCGTGATCGAGGCGATCAAGCTTGTCGAGGCCGGGTATGCCCGCGAGTGCGACGAGGTCTGGCTCGTTACCTGCTCGCCGGAGGAGCAGCGCGCCCGGCTCGTCGGGCGGGGGATGGCGGCCGCCGACGCGGACCAGCGGATCGTCGCGCAGAGCGGCCTCGTCGAGCGCCTCGCACCCGCGGCGACCCGGGTGATCGACACGAGCGGTCCGCCTGAGGAGGCCGAACGGAGGGTCGCCGCGGCCCTCGCGCGAGCGCTGCGCCCGCACCACGGCCGCGGGTCTCAAGCCGCGTCGCCCGGAGCCGGCCGGTCAGAGCTCGACCGCCAGAGCTAGAACTTCCGTTCGGTTTCCGTCGGCGCGTGTATCCTTCCGGGTACAGATGACCGACTTCAGGCTCGTCGCCCCCTTCGAACCGACCGGCGACCAGCCCCAGGCGATCGACAAGCTCGCCGACGGGCTGGCCCGCGGGCTGCGCCACCAGACCCTGCTGGGCGCGACCGGGACGGGAAAGACCTATACGATCGCCCAGGCGATCGCCAGGCACAACCGCCCGACGCTCGTCCTGGCTCACAACAAGACGCTCGCCGCCCAGCTGTACGCCGAGTTTCGCGAGTTCTTTCCGGACAACGCGGTCGAGTACTTCGTCAGCTACTTCGACTACTACCAGCCCGAGGCGTACCTGCCCCGGAGCGACACGTACATCGAGAAGGACTCGAGCCGGAACGAGGAGATCGACAAGCTCCGCCACGCCGCGACCCACGCCCTCTTCGAGCGGCGCGACGTGATCATCGTGGCCTCGGTCTCGTGCATCTACGGCCTCGGCGCGCCGGTCGACTACGGTGCGACCGTGCTCCGCCTCCGGGTCGGCGGCCAGTACCGGCGCGACGCCGTCCTCCGCCACCTCGTCGATCTCCAGTACCAGCGCAACGACGCCGCCCTCGCCCGCTCCCGGTTCCGGGTCCGCGGTGACACGCTCGAGATCGGACCGGCCTCGGACGACCGGATCGTGCGGGTCGAGTTCTTCGGCGACGAGATCGAGCGGATCACCGAGATCGACCCGTTGACCGGCGAGCTGCTCGCCGAGCGCCGGGAGCTGAACGTCTACCCGGCGACGCACTTCGTGACCCCGGCCGACAAGCTCGCCCTCGCCCTCGTCGACATCGAGCGCGAGATGGAGGAGCGGGTCGCCGAGTTCGAGGCCGCCGGTCGGGCGCTCGAGGCGGCGCGCCTGCGCCAGCGGACGACGTTCGACCTCGAGATGATGCGCGAGCTCGGCTACTGCAGCGGGGTGGAGAACTACTCGCGCCACCTGTCGCGACGCGAGCCCGGCTCGCGGCCCTGGACGCTCCTCGACTACTTCCCGCCCGACTGGCTGCTCGTCGTCGACGAGAGCCACATGACGATCCCCCAGGTGGTGGGGATGTACAAGAACGACCGGACGCGCAAGGAGATCCTCGTCGACTTCGGGTTCCGGCTGCCGTCCGCGCTCGACAATCGGCCGCTCACGTTCGAGGAGTTCGAGGCGACCGTCCACCAGGCGATCTACATGAGCGCGACACCAGGCCCGTACGAGCTCGAGCGCAGCGAGCGGGTGGTCGAGCAGCTGATCCGGCCGACCGGGATCGTCGACCCCGAGGTGCGCGTTCGCCCGACCGAGGGCCAGATCGACGACCTGCTCGAGGAGATCCGGCGCCGGGCGGAGCGCGGCGAGCGGGCGCTCGTGACGACGCTGACGAAGAAGATGGCGGAGGACCT
>CAYMBB010000378.1:0-1995 GCA_964388515.1 uncultured Anaerolineaceae bacterium | reverse complement strand
CCGGCCGACTATCGCACAGGGCTCGAACGAGCGTCAAACGGGCAAACGGGCGCCGGAACGT
The DNA here is from genome assembly GCA_964388515.1 of uncultured Anaerolineaceae bacterium. Taxonomy (GTDB): domain Bacteria; phylum Chloroflexota; class Limnocylindria; order Limnocylindrales; family CSP1-4; genus JAKAHU01. Next base: position 1,934 of record CAYMBB010000378.1, on the reverse strand, counting down.
TCGAACGGCGGTGGGCGGACCGCGTCAGTGGCGGGGCTGGTGCACTGAGCTCAACGACGGGGCCGGACGGCGCGCACGACCGCATCGATCGGGCCACGCTCGCCCGTGCCCGGTCGGCGGATCACCTCGGCCCGCTCGACGGTCAAGCCGGGGAACTCGGCGGCGATCTCGGCCGGGGTGAACAGGACGGCCGGGTCCTGGGGGCCGCCGACCCCCTGGCCGAGGTTCGAGCGGTCGTGTCCGACGACGAGCAGGACCCCGCCCGGGGCGAGGGCCGCGGCGGCTGCGGCATGGATCGTCCGCCGTTCCTCGGCCGGGAGGTGGATGAAGAAGAGGGTGACGAGGTTGAAGGCCTCGGGCGGAGGTTCGAACTCGACCAGGTCGGCGAGGTGCCAGTCGACGCTCACGCCGGCCGCTTCGGCCAGCTGTCGGGCGCGGGCGAGGGCGACCGGCGAGAAGTCGACCGCGCTCACCTGCCAGCCCCGCCTGGCGAGCCAGACGGCGTTCCGGCCGTCGCCCGACCCGAGGTCGAGCGCCCGACCGGGCGGAAGCCGCTCCGTCTCCTCGATCAGGACCGGGTTCGGGGCGCCCGATTCGATCGGCTCGGCGGCGGCGTGGCGGGCGTCCCAACGACTGCGCCGCTCGGCTCGCTCGGCCTGGCGGGCCCCCTTGTCCGTCCCGGCGCGTCGGCCCGGTCTGGGCTCGCTCATCGGGACCCGCCGTGGCTCCCCGGTCGCGCCCGTTCCGCGCCCAGCCGCTCGCGGATCCGGGCCGCGATCGCGTCCTCGACGACTGTGTCGGGGTCGCGCAAACCGCCCAGGCTCGTCCGCACCCCGACCAGGCTGGCGTACAGGGGCGGGCAGGTCGGGCAGGTCTCAAGGTGCCCCTCGACCGCGGCCCGGGTCGCCGGATCGAGCTCGCCGTCGAGGTAGGCGGAGATGTGACGTCGCGCCCGCCAGCAGCGGAGCGGCTGGGCCAGGCTCGCTTGGCGGCGGGCATCGTCTTCGGTGAGGGCACTCACGAGCATCATCCTCCCACGTCGGAGTCGCTGTTTCGTGGCCGGCAGGCTGGCCCCCATCGCCCGCGCGATCTCAGTTGCCGTCCAGCCGAGGACATCGTGGAGGATGACCGGGACCCGGTAGATCACCGGCAGCCGGGCCAGGCCGTCCTCGAGCTCGTCGCGCAGCTCGGCCCGCTCGAGGACCTGCTCGGGCTCGACCGAGTAGCGGTCGTCGCGCCAGTCGGCCTCGACCGCGTCGATGTCGAGCTCGCCGCGATGGACGCGCGAGCGGTCGATGATTCGATTGACCAGGCTCCGCCGGAGCCACGGGGCGAGGGCGGCGCGATCACGCAGCTGGTCCCGCCGGCGCCAGGCGCCGATGATCGTCTCCTGGGCGCAGTCCTCGGCCGCGTCCGGGTCGCGGACGAGACGGGCGGCGAGGTGGACGAGGCGGGGCAGCTCGGCCGCCAGTGCGGCGGCGAACTGCTCGCCCTCGTCCCCGCCCGTCCCCATCAGCGTTGTGGCTCAGTGCTGCGGCGACTTCGACTTCGTCGAGAGCCCGAACAAGGCGTAGATCGCGCAGAAGCCGCTGATCGCGGTGAAGACGAGGACGATCGCCACGATCCCGACGACGTACGACCACGGCTCGGCGACGAGACCGAGGACGACCGCCGCCCCGAGGGCGACGCCGAGGATGAGCCGGACGACCCGGTCGGTGGTGCTTTCGTTGCGGCTAAGCTTCATCGGAGGTGCTCCTGTCAGTTGCTGGACCGCGTTCCGGTCCTTCACCTCGTTGACGAAGCTGCCTCGGGCATGGATACATCGGCTCGTGCCGCCGCGGCCCGCGCCGCCGCGACGTCGTCGAGGGCCGCCTCGAAAGCGTCGACGAGGAAGTCGATCTCGCTCTCGCTGATCACGAACGGCGGCGAGACCT
>CAYMBB010000377.1:0-2005 GCA_964388515.1 uncultured Anaerolineaceae bacterium | reverse complement strand
GAACAGAGGTGCGGGCCTACGACCTGGGGACGCGGGCACTCGTCGCCGAGATTCCGGCGCCCGGCGCATCGGCGGTCGCCGTCGACCCAGCAGGGCACGTCCTCTGGATCGGGACCGACGGCGGGCAGCTCCTCTCCGTCGACACGCGCGCCGCGCTCGACCCGCTCCCGCGCGGCGGGGGTGCCTCCGTCCCGTCGCTGCCGCCGATGACCGCGGGCGCGGTCGGCGGCGCGGTCGTCCGGCTCGTCGCCTCCGGCGACGGACAGAACCTGGCGGCGATCCTCGCCGACGGCTCGCTCGCGGCGATCGAGGCCGCCACCGGCGAGGTGCTCGGCCGGACAGCGATCGCGGGCATCGCCGACGTCGTGGCGGCGGGCACGGCCGACGCGGTCGTCGCGCGCCCGGCCCAGGTCCCGGATCCCGCGGCCGCCGCCCGGGCGCTCGCGACGATCACCGGCGGCGACGCGGCGCACTACGAACAGGTGCTCAGGAGCGGGCGTGAGACGGTGGTCCTCGCCGGCGTCGTATCGGCCGACGCGCGCTCTGCGCTCGACGCCGCGATCGGCGACGGGCGCCTCGCCGGGTTCGCGGTGGAGCAGCGGTCGCGGTTCGCGGTCGCCGGCGCGGCCGGCGTGACGTTCGTCTCCGCGGCGGACGGGTCGGTCGTCGCGACCGTGCCGCTCGAGTCGCCTGCGACCGGGCTCGTGCTCGCGACCGGGCTCGACGCTCCGAAGCTCTACGTGGCGGAGGGCGCGAAGCTCGCGGTTGTGACAGCCGGCGACGGCGGTGACGCGAGTACGCCGCGGGAGGAGACGAGCTTCCAGATGCCGGGCGCTGTGGAGCGCGTCGTCTACGACGCGCCGAGCCGGATGGTGCACGTCCTCGGCGCCGCGCCCGACGGGCAAGGCCGGACGATCTACGTCGTCGAGCCCCACGCGAACTCGGTCTACGCCGACGCCCGGATCCCGTTCGAGCCGGCCGCCCTCGCCGTGGACGTGGCGCCCGACTACCCCTCGGCCGACCGGCAGCAGATCGTCGCCCTCGCCGCCGACGGCACGGCCGCATCCGTCGAGATCGGAAAGCATGCGCTCGCCTGGCGGCTCCCCGGGGTGATCGCGGGGGCCCTCACGGCCGGGCTGATCTACCTGCTCGCCCGGTTCCTCTTCCGGCGCCGGTCGGTTGGCATCCTGGCTGCCCTCCTCGTGCTCGCCGATGGGATGGCCTTCGTCCAGTCGCGGATCGGGATGAACGACGTTTACGTCGCTCTGTTCATCGTCGCCGCCTACGCGATCTTCGTCCCGCTGTGGACCGGGGCCTGGCGAGGCCGCTGGGCGTTCTGGGTGGCGATGCCGCTCGTCGGCGTCATGCTCGGACTGGCGCTCGCCTCGAAGTGGGTCGCGCCATACGCTCTCGGCGGAATCGCGCTCCTCATCCTGGGCCGATCCGCCCTGGGCCGGGTCGTCATCGTCGGGGGGATGATTGTGATCACCTGGGTCCTGGGCTACATGGCCGTGAGCGTGCCTTCCGGGGCGACGGCCGGCGGGAACCTGTCGTTCATGCTGATCATGATCGGTCTGACCCTCGTCGCGGTCCTCGTGACCGTTCTCCACCCGGTCGCCTGGACGCGCGATGAGGTTCGCTTCGCGATCGGCGCGCCGGTCGCGGCCGGGATCGACGTGTTCAGGCTCGCCCTCGCACGGGGTGGCCCGGACGCCGCGGTCGCGCTCGGTGGCATGTCGCTGCCCTGGCTCGGGGTTGCCCTCGCGCTCGTCGTGGCGGGCGGGCGCGCCGCGTTCTTGTTCTGGCTGGCCGGCCGGTTCGGATTCGGCCCGCTTGCGCCGCCGCCCGCCCCGGACGATCCGGCGGCCCTCCTGCCGCCGCCGGCGCCCCCGCCACCCGACTGGCTCCGGCCGGGCTGGCTGTTCGGGCTGCCGGTGCTGTGGGCGGTCCTATCGCTCCTCGTCCTCCCGCTCGTGATCTACGTCGTCTCGTACCTGCCCTGGGC
>CAYMBB010000376.1:0-2012 GCA_964388515.1 uncultured Anaerolineaceae bacterium | reverse complement strand
CTCTTGTCGAGCGCCCGCTGGATCGCCTCGCTAGCCTTCCACTTGTCCTTCTTCGACAGCTCCGTGACGAGCGTCTCGAGGACGACCTGGTGCTGCTCGAGGGCGATTTCGAGCCGCTGCTGCAGCGTGAGGTCGCCATCGGCCGCGACGACGGTCGAGTCGACGGTGGCGCGATACGCCTCGAGGGCCGCCGCGACCGCCCCTCCGTTGCCGGACTGGGCCGCCGTCGTGGCCTCCCCGATCCGTTCCTCGAGCCGCGCCAGCTCCGCGTCCGTGCGGGCGGGCGGATCGGCCGGCAAGGTGGCGGACTCGAGCCACAGGCGAGCGCCATAGAGCGGTCCGCCCGGGGCGCTGCCGCCAGCGGCCGCCACGCCCGCCACGAGGATCACTGCCAGCGAGGCCGCCATGAGCGCGAGCGCCGGGCGTCGGACGAACGCCGGGCGTGCGCCCGCACTCTTGCCGCCTGCACCGCTCCGGCCGATGCGGCCGAACAGGCGCGCCCAGACCGGGACAGGCCGCGTCGTGTCGCCCGCACCTCGTGTCGCCTCGGCGAGCACGCTGGCCCGGATCCTGGCCATGCCACCCGGATCGGGCCCCAGCTGCGCCTCCGCGTACGCGTCCAGGCGAGCCAGAAGCTCGTCGTCGGCCGGGTGGTTCGGTTGTCGCGTTCGGTCGCTCATCGTCGTTTCGGTCGTTCGCCGGTCCGCCTGCCGGCTTCGTCCGTCCTGTCGGTCCCCTCTGCGTCCTCGTCCTCGTCCAGGCCGAGCTGGCGCCGCAGCGCCCCGATCGCCCTGAACTGCAGTCCCCGGATCGTTCCTTCCCGCTTGCCCATCGCCTCCGCCGCCTCCCGGGTCGAGAGCCCGGCGAAGAAGCGGAGTGCGATCACGTCTCGTTGCTCGTCGGTCAGGGCCCCGAGGGCCCGCCCGACCGCCTCGATCTGCTGCTTCGTCAGGACCAGCTCCTCCGGTCCGCGCTCGCCGGCCGATCGTTCTGCCCGCTCGTCGAGCGCGGCGTGCTCGTGGCGCGTCCTGGCGTGGTCGATGACCGTGTTCCTGGCCAGCCGAAAGAGCCAGCCTCCGAAGGGAATGCCCCGCGACTCGTACTGCGGTAGCGCTTCCAGGGCCTTGACGAAGACGATCTGCGTCAGGTCCTCCGCGTCCGCCGGACGTTGGACGCGGCTGGCGATGTAGCGATAGACCGGCTCGCCGTAGTGGTCGAAGAGCTGGCCGAACGCCTCGGCGTCGCCATCCTTCGCCTCTGCCACGAGCCGCTGGATCGCGGCCTCGTCGAGGGTCATAACGATGATCCGGGCGTCCCGTTACGCACGCCGGCCCACGCCGCCCGCACGTCGGTCCACGCCGCCCGCACGTCGGTGCCGTTCCGGCAACTCGACGACCACCCGCTCGCCGCCGCGACGGAAGACGAGGTGCTCGAAGCCCGCCTCGGCGATCGCCCGGTAGCCCTCTTCCAGGCCGAAGGTGAACGAGTGGGCACGGTGGGCGTCCGAGCCGGCGGTCACGCGCTCGCCGCCCAGCTCGCGAAAGAGGGCCACGGTCGCCGGGGTGGGGTACGTCTCGCGCGCGGGCTGGCGGAGGCCGCTCGTGTTCACCTCGAGGGCGGTGCCGGTCTCGACGAGCGCTTGCAGGAGCGGCTCGTACAGCTCGGGCGCGGCAGCGAACTCGGCCGGGTCGACGAACGGCACGAGGTAGCGCTTCACGTAGTCGAGATGGCCGAGCGTGTCGAACAGGCCGCTCCGGATCGCGGCCAGCACCTCCGAAAAGTACGGGGCGACGATCTCGGGCAGCGTCTTGCCGGCCACGAATGAGGCGACCGCCGAGGCCGTGTACGGCGAGTAGCTCATGACGTGGACCGAGCCGATCGTGTAGTCGTAGTGGTGGCGGGCGAGGTGGTCGCGGATCTCCTCCTCATGGGCGCGCTCGTACGTCAGCTCGACCCCGAACCGGATCGCGACCTTGCCGGCCCAGCGCTCGGCGGCGTCGCGCACGTATCGC
>CAYMBB010000375.1:0-2016 GCA_964388515.1 uncultured Anaerolineaceae bacterium | reverse complement strand
CTGTTCGGCCCGCAGGATCGGCGCCCCGGGCGACAGCTCGAGGAGCGTCGCCTCCCGGACCGCGTCGCGGAGGGCGGGCCCGGCCGGCAGGCCAAACGGGCGCTCCGCGAGGATGCTCCCGTCCGGGCCGACCGCCGCCGCGACGACGACCCGCGCGCCACGTCGTGAGGCCGCGCTCGCGGCCGTCGCGCCCATCGGGCCCGATCCGACGACGAGGATGCGTCTGCCCGACAGGTCGCCGATCGAGGCGGCGAGCACGTCCAGGGCCGGTTCGGCCAGGTCCCGGACCCGGGGCCGCACCGTCGCGCGGGCGCGCCGCCCGACCCGGACCGCATCCTGAAAAAGACGGTTGAGCCGCGGGTCCAGCCCGCCCTCGGATTGCGCGGACCGGAGCGCGTCGCGGACCTGGGCGAGAACCTGGTCCTCGCCGAGAACCGCGCTCTCGAGCCCGGCGGCAAGCCGGAACGCGTGGGTCACCGCCGCCTCCCCGTCCAGGCGGACGAGCCCGCGCTCGACCGTCTCGCGCACTGCCCACTGCGGGGTCCGGCCGACCCCGTACACCTCGGCCCGGTGGCACGTCGCGACGACAACCCGCCCGCCAGGGTCGGAAGCGGAGCTTCGGATCGCGACCTCGAAGGCGGCCCGGGCGTCGGCGTCGAGCGACCCGACGTGCGCGACGACGGCCCAGAGCGCACCGCTCTCGGCGGCATGCGCCCGTGGGCCGCCGCCGGGATGCGCAGTCACGCGCCGGCTTGCAGGTCGTCGCCGGCCGACCCTGCGCGGGCAGCTGACCGTCCGCGGCCCCGGCCGCGGACGAGGGAATGTCCGGTCATCATCGCCACGAGCAGCCGGTCGATCGCCGCGTCGGCGTCGGTCAGGAGGCCGGTGGCCTCCCGGGCGTCGAGCCCCCGGCGCCCGGCGACCCTCGCCAGCTCGGCGACGAACGGCGTCCGGAAGCGAAGGAACTCCTCGACCGCCTCGCTCATGGAAAGGCCGAGCTCGGCCACCTGACGGCCGTGATCGGCGGCGAGTCGCGAGGCCTCCTGGAGCCGTAGCGCCCGGGTCGCGGGATCCGTCTCGTCGAGATGCTCGATCAGGACCGCGACGAGCGCGCGGCTGCGCTCACGGAACGAGACCCGGTCCGGCTCCGCGAGGCCCTCGAGCCACGTCGGCTGGTCCGCCCGCCGGGCGCCCGTGCGGCCGGACCGGTACGCCCGGCTGATCCGATCGCTGGACGCCGGCCGGGCCGGCCGGGCTGGGCGGACGCGTGGGCGGGGGTGCCCACCGGCGAGCGACCCCGGAGAAGCGCGGCCGCTAGTGCTGCTGTCGATGCGCCGCACGTGTTGCGGGTGTCGTGGGGGGCCGTCGCACCCGGCAGGAGACAGCAGGCCGCGAACAGGGCAGGAAGACGTAGCCCGCGCCGAACCCGACCCCCGAGGCGATATAGGGGTCGTCGAAGGTCCCCGCGTGCGTGCCCAAGCGCACCTGGCTCAGCTCGACAGATTGGCCTGCACCGGCTACAGCCACGCCGTGATCGTTGTAGAGAACGGCCGCGGGCTCGAACTTAACGGTGAAGCCTTGCGGCCACACGACCGATAGCCGTCGAGCGTCGGCCGACCGGAGCCAGATCGGTTCACGCGCGCTCGCGTCCCCCTCGAGCGTTCCCACAACACGGGGCTCAACGTTCGGGAGCCCGCACGCGACCGGAATCCCATTCACCGCGTGGATCACGCTGAACGTCCGAAGTCGATCGGGACCTGCGCTGATTGTGCTGTGCGGAGACGGCTGGGCAGGAAGGCCACACGCTGCAACCGCTAGCACGACGAGCGCCGTGCCTGCCGTTGTCCCGGCTCGCCGGATCAGTCGTTTCATGCCGGCCCCGTGGTCGCCGATCGCTCCAGGTTTCCTGCCCAAGGTACCATCATCACCTCCGCCTTGGATAGATCCGGACCCTCTCGATGGACGGCGTCCAGCAGGCGAACTCGGGCCACCCGGGCGCTCCGATGGGGATGGCGC
>CAYMBB010000374.1:0-2016 GCA_964388515.1 uncultured Anaerolineaceae bacterium | reverse complement strand
GCAGCCGATCGTCGATCTTGATCGTGGTTCGCATGCATCAAAGCATGCCAACCTACCATCAAGATGTCAAGCTCAGCTCAGCTCAGTGTAAGCATCCCAACGCATCCTGATACAGCCTCGCTGCCCTGGGTCATGCCCGTGGCGGCATGCCCAGGCGGGACCAGCCCTGAGGCCGGGGGCCTGATGCGGCTTCCGCATCAGGCCCCCGACGAGCAAGCGTGCCAGGGTGACGGATCTGCCCGGTTCCGACCGCCTGGCGAGCGTGCTCGGGGCCCGATTTGAGTCGTCTGCCGCGACCGACGTGCTTGAGGGACTCCGCGGCGCTGCCCACGTGGGGGTCGCCCGGCGCAGCGAGCTCCACCAGGTCCAGCACCCTCGCGGCCCTCGGGATCACCGAGGCCCCCGCGACGACGACGGGCGTGGTGAGCCACCTCGAGGGCATGGACCCGCTCTGGGAGGGCTGGGTCCGGCGCTGGTTCGTCGGTTCGACCCGGCCAGGGCGCTCGCCACGCCGCGCTCGGTCAAGCCGCTCATCGGCCCGGCACGCCGGGTCATCGCCGACGGCGAGCCGGACACCGGTGAGACCACGCTCTCGGAGCGCGCGCAGAGAGGCGACCCAGAGGGCCTCCGCCACGATCGCCTGCTCGCTCCATCGGCGGCGCTCCAGAGAGGACGGGGCGTAGGCCTCCCCGGAGCGCTTGCGCGGGATGAGCAGCTCGATCTTCCCGACCCGTGCTTCCCAAGGCCGCGGGCGATACCCGTGGCGGTGGGTGCGCCGGTCGGGCGAGACCTCGTCAGCGGCGGCATGAGTGCGGCGGCATGAGTGCTGCGGCGTCCAGCGGTGGTACTGTCGAACCCGTAACCGAGGAGGACCTCGATGCGCAGCGTGACCTTTTCCATGGGCGCCTCGCTTGACGGCTACATCGTCGGGCCAGACGGCCGCTTCGACTGGACGGCACCGGACCCTGACGTCTTTCGCTTCTGGATCGACGACATTCGAGGGGTCGGCGTCCACCTGATGGGACGACGGCTGTACGAGACGATGCTGTACTGGGAGACCGCCGATCAGGATCCATCGCTCGGCGATGCGGAGCTCGAGTGGGCCGCGCTCTGGAAGCCGCTCCCAAAGGTCGTGTTCTCCACCACGTTGTCGGCGGTGGAGGGCAACGCCCGCCTGGCATCCGGCAGCGTTGCGGAGGAGATCGAGCGGCTGCGAGCCGAGCCAGGGGACGGTCAGATCGCCATCGGCGGTGCGACGCTAGCCGCCGAGGCGGCCGCGGCGGGTCTGATCGACGAGTACCGGCTCATGGTCTACCCGGTGCTGGTGGGTGGTGGCATTCCGTTCTTTCCCCAGGCCGAGCGCCGGGTGGATCTCGAGCTCGTCGAGACGCGCACCTTCAGCTCGAGAGTCGTCTACCTCCACTACCGCGTGGCGCGTTAGCTGTCGCGCCGGGCTCGCCGAGTGATGCCCCTCCCGTCCGCCCTCGTCGCGCCCGTCCCGCCTGGTCAGCTGCCCTGGCGCGTTCCTCGGCGACCCGGAAGCGGACGATCCGCTCGACGAGGTCCGTCGGGAGCGGCCGATCGTGGGGCAGCTGGAGCGTACCGCGGCTCGTCCGATACCCGGCTCCCGCGAGCTCGGCCGCAAAGGCGGTAATCCCGCTCGAGCCCGGGTAGAAGCCGACGTGTCTGCTGAACCCTGCGACGTGGACGAGATGGCGCCTCCAGAGGTCGAAGGTGGGGATCCCGTAGCTCATCGTCTCGACGGCCTCGGGCACGACCCGCTGGACGAGAGCCCGGAGCTCGGCGACCCGGGCGGCGACGGGCGGCGGCAAGGTCGACAGATAGGCGTCGATCGCCGCCGACCCGGTCGGTTGATCGCCCGGTCGGTTGCCCGTCGCCGACCGATCGCCCATCGCCCCCGCCCGCCGCGACCCGCTCACGGCCGCGCCGCCTCCAAGCGATCGAGGATCGCCCGCTTCACGCCTTCGATCGGGATCCGCTCCTGGGCCATCGAGT
>CAYMBB010000373.1:0-2063 GCA_964388515.1 uncultured Anaerolineaceae bacterium | reverse complement strand
CCCCAGGTCGCCCGCCGCCAGGCGTGCGAGAGGAAGAGCCGGCGCTTGGCGCGGGTGATCCCGACGTAGGCCAGACGTCGCTCCTCCTCGAGCTGGCGCTCGTCGTCGAGGGCCCGACTGTGGGGGAAGATCCCCTCCTCGAGGCCGGCGATGAAGACGACCGGGAACTCGAGTCCCTTCGCCGCGTGGAGCGTGATCAGGGTGACCGCGTCGCTCGTCCCGGCGTAGGCATCCTGGTCGGCGACGAGCGCGGTCTCCTCGAGCAGCCGGTCGAGCGCGTCCTCCGGGCCGAGGTCGTCGTAGCGGGTCGTCACCGCCCGCAGCTCGAGCAGGTTCGCCCAGCGCTCCTCGCCCTCCTCGGACCCGTCGGCGAGCATCGCCCGGTAGCCCGACGTCTCGAGGACGTCGTCGAGCAGCTCGGGGAGGGGCAGGACCCCGATCCGGGAGCGGAGCCGGCGGACGAGGGCGGCGAAGTCGGCCAGGGCGGCCCGCGAGCGTCCGGTCAGCCCCTCGAACCGGCCCTCGGCCGCGGCCTCGATCGCGCCCCAGAAGGTCAGCCTCTCGCCCGCGACGGCCGCGCGTAGCTGCTCGATCGTCCGCTCGCCGATCGCCCGGGCCGGGACGTTGATGATCCGCTCGAAGCTGACGCTGTCGGTGTCGCTGCGCAGGATGCGCAGGTAGGCGAGGGCGTCCTTCACCTCGCGACGCTGGTAGAAGCGGGTCCCGCCGACGAGCTGGTAGCGGATCCCGTAGCGCAGGAACGCCTCCTCGATCGCCCGGCTCTGGGCGTTCATCCGGTACATGACCGCGATCTCCCGGGGGCGCGTCCGGCCCTCCTGGTCGTCGGCCCGCCGGGCGAGGAGCGAACCGCGACCGCCGGTCAGCCCCTCGACCTGGCGGGCGATCCACTCGGCCTCCTCCTCCTCGTTGTAGGCCTCGAAGCGCTCGATCGGGCGACCGGCCGGGTTCTCCGTCCAGAGCTTCTTGTCCTTGCGGGCCGAGTTGCGCGAGACGACGGCGTGGGCCGCGTCGAGGATCAGCTGGGTGCTCCGGTAGTTCTGCTCGAGCTTGACCACGGTCGCGTCGGGGTAGTCGCGCTCGAAGTCGAGGATGTTGCGCAGGTCCGCCCCGCGCCACGAGTAGATCGACTGGTCGTCGTCGCCCACGACGCACAGGTTGCGGTGGCGGGCGGCCAGGGCCCGGACCCAGAGGTACTGGGCCCGGTTCGTGTCCTGGTATTCGTCGACGTGAAGGTAGCGCCAGCGCTCCTGGTAGCGCCCGAGCACGTCCGGCGCCTCGTCGAAGAGCCGGACCGCCTCGATCAGGAGGTCGTCGAAGTCGAGCGCGCCGGCCGCCTTCAGCCGCTCCTGGTAGAGCCGGGCAAGCCGGGCGATCACCTTCTGGTGGTGGTTCAGCGCGTGCTCGGCGAGGAGGCCGGGGTCAAGCAGCTCGTTCTTCGCCCGGCTGATCGCGCCGAGGACGGCCGACGGCCGGAACTCGCCGGTCAGGGGCAGGTCCTCCGCCTTGAGGATCTGCTTCATGAGCGCCTGCTGGTCGTCGCTGTCGTAGATCACGAACCGGCGGTCGATCCCGATCGCCTCGCCGTCGCGACGCAGGACCCGGGCGCAGATGGCATGGAAGGTCCCCGCCTGGACGTCCCGGCCGGCCTCCCCGACGAGCCCGATGATCCGCTCGCGCAGCTCGCCGGCAGCCCGGTTGGTGAACGTGACGGCGAGGATCTGCCACGGCCGGACGCCCTTGACCCCGATCAGGTAGGCGACCCGATGGGCGAGGACGCGGGTCTTGCCGCTGCCCGCGCCGGCGAGAATGAGGAGCGGGCCCTCGGTTGCGGCGACGGCCCGCGCCTGTTCCGGATTCAGGCGCGCGAGGATCCGCGCCGCGAGCGCCTCGGTGGCCGCGGCGCGCTCGCCCGGCGCCGGCTCGGGCGCCCGGCCGGGATCGTCGGGCGGCAGGGGCACGTCGGCCAGGTGGGCGGGCTCGGCCGGCAGCCGGGGCGCCAGGTCCCAGGGCGTGTCGTCGGTCGCGAGATCCTCGGGCGCGGG
>CAYMBB010000372.1:0-2068 GCA_964388515.1 uncultured Anaerolineaceae bacterium | reverse complement strand
CCTGGTAAGACGCGCGTCCAGTCGGCGATCTCGCGGGTGTGCGGGAGTGTCAGTGCGCCTCTCGTATAGCGTGGGGCCATGAGCGTGAACAGCAGCTGGCTCGGGTCGGCATGGAGACGCACGAAGCCGAGCTCGTCGCAGATCAGGAGATCGAGCCGATCGAGCGCCGCCTCGAGCTTCGAGAGACGATGCTCGGCCTGTGCCTCGGCGAGCTCGGTCACGAGCGAGGCGACGGTCACGAAGCGGACCCGCTTGCCCTGCCGGCAGGCCGCGAGGCCAAGCGCCGTCGCGACGTGCGTCTTGCCGGTGCCCGGTGGGCCGACCGCGAGGATCACCTCGCGCCGGCCGAGGTAGGCACCCCGGGCGAGCTCGGCGACGAGCGGCGCATTGAGCGAGGCGATGGCGGCGAAGTCGAAGTCGGACAGCTCGTGGAACTCCGGGAAGCGGGCCGCCGCGATCCGGGTCCGCTCGACGCTCGCGTCCCGCCCGGCGACCTCGGCCGAGAGGAGCGCCGCGAGGAACTCGAGCGGTCCATGGCCGGCGCTCGCCGCTTCTTCGGCATAGCGGATGGCCTGGTTGGCCATCACCGGCAGGCGCAGGCGCTTGGCATGGGCGTGCACCAGGAGCTCGGGCACGAGCGCGCTCATGCCCGCGACCCGAGCAGGCGGCTGTACTGACCGACATCGCCGGCTGGCACCGCCACGTCGGCCAAGGCCGACGGGAGCGGGATCCGGACGCCGATCGGAGCCAGCCTGCCCTCGAGCGCCGCCCGGACGCCGGCGGCCGTCACGTCACCTCGGGCGAGAGCGGTGGCGCAGGCTGCCCGCCAGCGGACCGGCTCGACGTCGGCGCCCAGGGCGCAGATCGCGAGGAAGGCCCGATGGGCCGAGTGGCGGTCATCCGGGTGCGCCGCCTCGAGGGCGTCGAGGATCGCCTGCGCCTCGGCCGGGAAGGCGGCCTGGCGGACCGGGATCGCGTTGGCGAAGGCGCCCGGCTTGCGCACGAGCGCCGGCAGGTAATGCCAGAAGTCGGTGGTGAGCGTTCCCTTGATCGTCGCCCGCGGGTGGCGGGCGACGATCGTCGTGGCTGTCCACAACTCGACCGTCGTGGCGTACGCCCGCAACCACAGGGCGGCGCCGGCATGGCGGACCGGCACGCTGTAGCGGCTGCCGTCGAAGGCGACGAGGGCCTGGCCCGATGCGCGGACCGGATGACGGGTGCAGGCCAGGAAGGGCCGGACCGGGAGCGGGGCGAGCAGGGGCCGCTCGGCGGCGAAGCGTTGGCCGACCGTGTCGGTCTGGCGTGCCCGACAGCGGCGTTCCTCGGCTGCCGTCGCGCGAGCCAGGCGCGCGTTGAGCTCGTCGAGCGAGTCGACCTCGGGGACCGGCACGAGGTGCGTCCGCCGGCCATAGCCGACGAGCCCCTCGACGAGACCCTTCTCATGACCCTCGCCCGGGGTGCAGTGGTGGGCCCGGAAGCGGTACGCGCTCTGGAGGGCGAGGAATTCGGGTGCCGGGTGGACCGTGCCCCGCCGGAACGAGCCGAGCCCCGACGGGTTGTCGTACCAGATTCGGGCGGGTGCCCCGCCCCAGGTCGCGAAGGCTGTGACGTGGCCGTCGAACCAGGCTGCCCGGTTCTCGGCCGGGTACGCCACCACGACATCGCGGGTCGAGTGGGCCAGCCGGGCACAGAACAGGGCGACCACGGTCTCGACGCCGCGGATCCGCACGCGCGCCTCGCCGAAGTCGACCTGGGCCCCGGCGCCCGGGTCATGGGCGAGCGGGATCGTGACCCCGCGCAGGCTCGCCCGGCGGTGGGCGCGCACCCACGCCCGGACGGTCGGCTCGCCACCGGCGAACTCGTGTTCGGCGACGAGACGCTGCCAGATCCGCCGGGCGGTGTGGCGCTGCTTGTGGTGGACCGCCTCGTCCGCCGCCAGCCAGGCCTCGATGAGCGGGGCGACCGCGTCCATGACCGGGGCCGGTCGTCCCCTCGTCCGTCGGTAACTCCAGGGCACGGGATCGTCGCGGGCCCGGCCGCATGTGCTCCGCGTGTGCTGGGAGGCCCG
>CAYMBB010000371.1:0-2071 GCA_964388515.1 uncultured Anaerolineaceae bacterium | reverse complement strand
GCGGCAGCGTCTCGGGCGTGTGGGCCGCGAGCTCGGCGACCGCGGCACAGAACCGCTCGATCTCCTCGTCGGTGTTGAAGAAGCCGACACTGATCCGGACCGCGTTCACCGGCGGCAGCGTGCGAGCGATCGCGAAGACGCGCCGGCCGAGCTCGTCGAGCGCCTGGTCGGGGGTCCAGCCGGCGATCCGGAACGAGACGAGCGTCGCCATCTGGTGGCGCGGCGTCAGCAGCTCGACGCCCGGGATCGCGGCCAGCAGATCGGCCGACCGCCGGGCGAGCGTCGCCGCGCGCGTGTACGCCCAGTCGAGCCCGACGTACATCGACAGCCAGCCGCAGCTGCGGGCCAGCCCGACGACCGACGGACGGTGGTAATTGGTCGCCTCGAACCGTCGCGCCGACGGCCAGGGCACGCCCGTCCCGCGCCCATCCGCCGTCTCGAAGCTGAAGTAGCCGGCGAACGTCCGCTGGACCCGTTCGAGCGCCTCGGGGCGAACCCAGAGCGCGCCCATCCCTTCCGGCCCGAGCAGCCACTTCTGGCCGGGGATCGCGTACACGTCCGCCCCGATCGCGTCCGGATCGACCGGCATCGCGCCGGCCGACTGGGCCCCGTCGACGACGACGAGCGCCCCGCGGGCGTGGGCCAGCTCGGCGATCCGGGCGACCGGCAGGACGGCACCCGTGGACCAGGCGACGTGCGAGATCGAGACGAGCCGCGTCCGGGGCGTGATCGCCGCGTCGAAGGCGGCCAGCGTCCGCTCGTCGTCGCCACCGTCACCGACGTCGACGATCGCGAGGTCGACCCCCAACCGGTCGCGCGCCACGTACAGCGGCCCGAGACCACCCGGGTGCTCGAGCGAGCTCGTCACCGCCCGGTCGCCGGCCCGCCAGTCGATGCCCCAGGTGCCGATGTTCATCCCGTCGGTCGTCGAGTGGGTGAGCGCCACCGTCTCGATGTCGGAGGTCAGAATCGCGGCGACCGCGGCCCGTGCCTCGGCCATCCGCTCGAACGTCTCGGGGAAGAGCGAGACGTGGGCCCGTCCGGTCGCAAGCTCCCACTCGGCCACCTCGGCCATTGCTGCCGCGGTCTCGCGCGGCAGCGGCCCGGCCGTGCCGGTGTTCAGGTAGATCCCGGCCGCGGTCGCGGGCAGCGCGTCGCGAACCGCGGCGACCTTCTCGGCCTCGGGCAGAAAGGGGCTGACCATGGGTCCGTATGATAGGGCTCATGGCGAAGGCGTTCTCCCGCCCGGAGCTGCTCGTCTCGAGCGAGTGGCTGGCCGAGCACCTGCAGCGCCCGGAGGTCCGGGTGGTCGACGTGCGCTGGCGCCCCGACGGCAGCGGGCGCTCGCTCCACCAGGTCGGGCACATCCCGGGCGCGGTCTACCTCGACTGGGCCACCGAACTGGTCGACGTCGAGGACGAGGCCGGGCTCTTCCTGCTCGCCGGACCGGACCAGGTCAGCACGGCCCTCGCGCGGGCGGGAATTGGGGACGGGGCGAGCGTCGTCCTCTACGACGACACCGCCTCGCTGTTCGCGGCCCGGGTCTGGTGGAGCCTGCGCGTCTACGGGTTCGAGTCGGCCCGCATCCTCGACGGCGGCTACCGGGCGTGGGTGAGCGAGGACCGGCCCGTCTCGAACGCCCAGCCGAGCCCGGCGCCGGCCCAGTTCACCGCCCGCGCCCAGCTCCGGATGCGGCTCACGACGGCCGATGTCCGCGGCCTGCTCGGATCACCAGACGTGATGCTCCTCGACGCCCGTGCCCCGGCCGAGTATCGGGGCCAGCAGGGCAACACGCGCCGGCTCGGTCACATCCCGGGCGCGGTGAACGTGCCGGTGGCAGCGATGAGCCAGCCCGGCGGCCAGCACTTCCGCGACGGCGACGAGCTGCGCAGCATGCTCGCCCGGGCGAACGTCAGCCGGGGCCGGCGGCTGGTCTGCTACGACGGCTCGGGGATCGCCGCGGCGAAGCTGGCCTTCGTCCTCACACTCCTCGGCCACAACGACGTCGCGGTCTACGACGGTGGCTGGGCGGACTGGGGCAACCGGCTCGACCTGCCGGTCGATCGCTGAG
>CAYMBB010000370.1:0-2079 GCA_964388515.1 uncultured Anaerolineaceae bacterium | reverse complement strand
CACGGGCGAAGTGGTCACGGGCGTCTTCCGCGACCCGACCGTCGGCGGCAAGACGTGCCGGGCGAGCATGGCGAACCTGGAGCTGGTCGGGTAGGGCGACGCGGTCTGTCGCGGAGGCGGTCGGTCTCCCAAGTCCTCGAGGACTGCGGCCTGACGTCTCACGCGCGATGAGCGGCATCGCCGGCTTACGACATCCGTCGGATCCGGTGGCTCCCATCAACATCTGTCGGCTTCTCTCTTGACAGGCCCGCCGGTGGGGGGGTACCGTCCGGGCACATCTACGACGCCAATGTCGTAGGACACACGAGCCCCTGGAGAGGAGATGGGACGCAGGCGGATCCTGGACGCTGGGTGGGTGTCGGGATCGCGCTCTGGCTCACGGTCGGTGGGGCCGTGCCGGCGCCCGCCGCGGCCGGCGCCTACGATCCACTCCTCGATCTCGGCTGGACCTGGCCGCGGGGCACCTACGGGACGTGGCGCTTCGGGACGTTCCCGACGACCTCGTGGATGCGGACCGCTATCACGAACGCGGTCAACACGGCCAGCCACACGGCCTACGCCAACCCCGACTTCGAGTACACCACCGGCACGAGTGCGAACGTCACCGTCGAGTACCTGAACAGCAGCGCGACCTCGTGCACGACTGGGGTATACAACTGGGTCGGCTGCGCCAAGACCAGCGCGACGAGCCCGTTCACGACCTGGCGGGTCTGGCTCGCGAGCAACCGCTGCTGGACGAACGGGGCCGGTGGGCGGACGTACACCTCGGACACCGGCGCCTTCGACGTCGAGACCGTGACCCTCAACGAGATGGGCCACGTCAACTTCCTCGCCCACCACGTCAACCCGGCCTATGCCGACGCCGTCGTCCAGGCAGATCCAGTGAGCTACCCGAACACGAACTGGCAGATGCGATCATTCCGCTGGGCCGACCTCGGGCGCCTGCTGCTTCTCTATGGGGGCGACTGCGCCACCCCGCCGTGTCCACAGGGAGCCGGCTCATGAACCGCCCACCGCTCGTCCTCCTCGGTCTCCTGCTCGCGCTGGCCCTCGCCGCCTGCTCCTCGGCGGCCGCCGACCGCGGAGCGGCAGAGACCACCGCCACGTCGGCCGGGCCATCGCCAGCCACCCCGGCCACTTTCCCGTCGCCCAGCCCGGCGGTTCGCATCTGGGGCGGCGTCGCCGTCTCGATCCCCTACGGCTCCTTCGCGGCGTGGGTCCGCGACGCCGTGGGCCAGGGCGGCGGGGTCGCCCTCGTCCGGATCGGCGACGTCTCGGGCGTCCGCTGGAGTACCGCGTCCGGCGAGGGGCCCGGTCCGGCTGACATCGCCCGAGCGAACCGGTTCGAGGCCGACTTCGGGATCGGCCGCCTGGTCACCGTCGAGCTCGTCCGGATGCTTCGGGGCGCCTGGCCCGCCGCCGGAGCCACCGCCCTCTACTGGCTCCCGGGCGGCCAGATCGGCAACGACCTGACGCCCGTGGTCTACGACCTCCCCGACCCACGCGCCGGTTCGCTTGCCGTGGTCCAGACCTGGCCCGGCGCCGATCTCGACGACACGGAAGGGGTTCTGTGGCAGAACGTGATGAGGCTCTTCCCGGTTGATGATTCCGGACGCATCCTGACCTTCAGCCCTGACGAGACGATCATGATCGGCGACGTCGAGCGTTACCTGCCCGCACCCTGACCGGCTGACGGTCGGAGTCGGGCTCGATCGCATGTGAGGAGCAGGTCTTCGGCTTGCCCTGATCCGTCGCTCGCCCTGATCGGGGCACGGCGCTCGCGCCGCGGCGAGCCCCCGCCAGGGCGGCGTGCTCGGCAAGCTCGACGGTCCTGAGCGCGCGGCCGCCTGGCTCCCGAGCCGCCAGACATCGAGATCTGGGGCGCCTACTCGTCGCACCCTCGTGGAGGCTCCTGTCCGTTATCCTCGAGCTGATGGCTACCGACGATCTGCTGCTCGATTCGTCACCCGGCGCGGGCGTCGCGGCGGCCCTCGGCCCGGATCAGGCGCGCGCCCGGCTCCCAGCCCGCGCCAAGCGCCGGCTCTTCCTCTCGCACGCCTGGCGGCGGGCGACCTGGGG
>CAYMBB010000369.1:0-2088 GCA_964388515.1 uncultured Anaerolineaceae bacterium | reverse complement strand
CGCCCTGTCAATACCCCCCAGGGGTATACAAACCCGCTGTCAAGTGGTACACTGACGGCCGACGTGGCGTGTCAAGACTTGACACGCCCACAGTCATGTCCGGCAGGGGCGGCTGCGCGGGCCCGAGCGGCCCGCCCTCGCGCCCCGACGGGCAGCCGCGGTCCGAGCCATCCGCCCGCTCCGCGAGAAGCAGGTCGATCGGAGGATCGACCGCCAGGAGGTCTCGTTGGCCGTCGGCGCCGCCGCCGAAGTCAAGTCCAAGCTGAACATCGTCGACGTCGTCGGGGAGACGGTCGCCCTCAAGAAGGCGGGCACGACCTTCAAGGGGCTCTGCCCGTTCCACGGCGAGAAGACGCCCTCGTTCGTCGTCACCCCTGCCCGCGAGAGCTGGCACTGCTTCGGCTGCGGCCTGGGCGGCGACGTCTTCAGCTTCGTCATGCAGCGCGACGGGGTCCCGTTCCCGGAGGCGCTCAAGACGCTGGCCGCCAAGGCCGGCGTCGAGCTCGACGAGCGCTCGCGCGCGCAGGACGCGCGCAAGGCCCACCTGCGCGACGTCCTCGACACCGCGATCGCCTTCTACCACACGGTCCTGACCGCCCACAAGAGCGGCCAGCCGGCGCTCGACTACCTCCGCGCCCGCGGCTTCACCGACGACACGATCGAGCGCTTCCAGCTCGGCTGGGCGCCGGCCGGCTGGGACACGATGTCGCGCACGCTCCAGGCCCGCCGGGGGATCGACCCGCGCGATCTCGCCGAGGTTGGCCTCACCACCTCGCGCCCGAACGGACGGGGCGCCTACGACCGCTTCCGCGAGCGGATCATCTTCCCGATCCGCGACGCGAGCGGCAATGCGGTCGGCCTGGGCGGGCGCTACCTGGTCGCCGAGGGCGACACGGCCGACCACGGCCCGAAGTACCTGAACTCCCCGGCCACCCCGCTCTTCGACAAGAGCCGGACCCTCTACCTGATCGACCGCGCCAAGGCCGCGATCCGCCGCTCCGGCCAGGCGGTGATCGTCGAGGGCTACACCGACGCGCTGATCGCCCACCAGGCGGGCTTCGACAACGTCGTCGCCTCGCTCGGCACGGCGCTCACCCCCGGCCAGGTGGCGCTCCTCACCCGGTACGCGAAGAAGATCGCCCTCGCCTACGACGTCGACACCGCGGGCGAGCGGGCCGGCACGCTCGGGGTCCAGGCGCTCGAGGCCCTGATCCGCCAGCTCGCCGGCTCCGACACCGGGGTCGAGCTCGACGAGGTGCGGGTCGTCCGCCTGCCCGACGGCACGGACCCTGACGAGGTGATCCTCGCCTCGCCCGACCGCTGGCGCGAGGAGGTCCGGACGGCGCTCCCGATCGTCGACTACCTGATCGACTACCACGCCCGCCAGGTCGACCTGCGCACGCCGGGCGGCAAGGCGCGCTTCGTCGACGCCGTCATGCCCACCCTGCGCGCGGTCCCGAACCCGGTGATGCGCGACGGGTACCTCGGCAAGCTGCGCCAGGTGAGCGGGGTGGAGGAGCGGGTTCTGCTCGAGGTGCTCCACCGCCGTCCGAGCGAGCCGGCCACGAGCCAGGGCCGGATCACCCTCGACGCGGTCGTCGGCGCCCCCGACGCCCTCCCGATCGGCGACATCCTGCGCGCGATCACCCCGGTCGAGGCCGAGCTCCTGCGGCTCATCCTCTTCCTGCCCGACCAGCAGCTCGAGGTGGCTGAGCAGCTCGGGCCGGACCTGCTGCCGAGCACGATCGCGCGCGAGCTCTACCGAGCGATCGTCCTGATGCGCGCGCCCGACGACCACGGCGTACCCGGGCGGTTCGACCGGGGGCGCCTGCTCGAGTCGCTCGACGACGAGACGCGCGCCCTGGCCCTCGCGATCTACGCCAAGGACGGCCCGGACCCGGCGACGCTGCCGCCGGGGCGGGTGGCCTACGCGATCGAGAACTGCCTCCTCTCGCTCGAGGCCGACCGGATCGAGGAACGCAGCGAGTACAACCAGGCCGAGCAGGCCGAGGCCGAGCGGCGCGGGGATCGCGAGGCGATCCGGCAGCTCCTCGCCCAGGAACGGGAAATCAACGAGGAGCGTCGGTC
>CAYMBB010000368.1:0-2089 GCA_964388515.1 uncultured Anaerolineaceae bacterium | reverse complement strand
GCCTGGCCCTCGTGCGCCGGCAGCGGACCGCTCGCCGCGAGGCGCCCGGCGAGCGAGGCGGTGAATCCGGGTGGCATGTGCTGGACGACGACCACGGCGGCGTCGAGCGACCCGGGCAGGCCGGAGACGACCGCCTGGAGCGCGCTCGGGCCGCCGGTGGACGAGGCGATGACGACGAGTCGTCCGCCCACCGAGGCCCGGCGGGGTCGCTCACGGGGTGGCGCCGCGATCGCCGGGATGGCCGTGAGCCCGCCGGGTGCCCTGCGGTCGGCACCAGACAGCGACTCCGCGGCCGCGCGACGGGCGACCCGGGCCCGGTGGGCGAGCCAGCTCGCCTCGGACATCCCGGCGGCGGCGCGAACCTTCGCGATCAGCTCGCCGCCGACGCGTCCGATGTCGACCGAGAGCGAGCCGCCGGGCTTGGCGACGAAGTCGATCGCGCCGGCGTCGAGGGCGTCGAGGGTGACGGCCGCCCCGTCGGTCGTCAGGCTGCTGAGCATGACGACGCGGGTCGGCGCCTCGACCATCAGCCGTCGGAGCATCCCGAGCCCGTCGAGGACGGGCATCTCGACATCGAGCGTGACGACGTCCGGGCGGAGCTCGCGGACCGCCGCCAGGCCGAGCTCGCCGTTCGCGGCGCTGCCGACGACCTCGATCCCGTCGGCCTCGCCGAGGAGCCGTGCGAGGGCGTGGCGCATGAACGCGGAGTCGTCGACGACGAGCACCCGGACCGACATGGCTCGCGGACCTCGGCGCACGCCTCGTGTGGCGCGTGGCCGGTCAGGCCGACAGGAGCTTCTGAACCGCGCCGAGGACGCGATCGGGGGCGAACGGCTTCACCACGAAGTCGCGCGCACCCCGCTTGATCGCGTCCATGACGATCGACTGCTGGCCCATCGCGGTGAGCATCGCGACCCTGGCCGCGGGGTCGACCCGCCGGATCTCGGCGAGCGCCTCGAGGCCGTCCATCTCGGGCATCGTGATGTCCATCAGGACGGCGTCGGGCCGCTCCCGCGAGTAGCTCTCGACCGCGAGGCGGCCGTTCTCGGCCTCGATCACCGTATGGCCGGCCTCGGCCAGGAGCTTCACGGCCCGGAGGCGCATGAATGCCGCGTCGTCGACGACAAGGATCTTGGCCATCGTTCGTCGGATCCCTTCTGCTGCGGTCGGGCGTGGTGGCGTCGCTCGGACCGTCAGAGGACCGAGACGGAGTCGATGCTCTTGACGTGGAGTCGGCCGGTGGCGACCGAAAGTTGAACGGTCCGGCCAACGGTTCCGCCGAGCTCGCTCGCGTGCAGCCGCAGCCCGGCCCGGCTGAGCGAGCCGACGACCGCGTCGGCGTTCCGCCGCCCGATGTCGAGGCTCCCGGCCATGACGCTCAGCATCGCCGCGCCGCCGGCGGCCTTGAACTGCGCGCGGGCCGGGCTCCCGCCGACGGCCCGAAACTGCTCGAGGAAGTGATCGAAGCCTCCCTCGACGAACTTCACGGGAGCACAGCCGGAGGCCGCGCCGGCCGGGAGCATGAAGTGGGCGAGCCCTGACGCCCGGGTCACCGGGTCCCATGCGGCCAGCGCGACGCACGACCCCAGCCCGTAGGCGACGAGCGTCGCAGCCGGGTCTCGCGACGTCACCAGCTCCCCGATCCCGGCGACGTGGACCGGCTCGACGACGGCGGCCGTCACGTCAATCGCGCGCGCCGAGCGCGGACAGGAGGATGGCAAGCGACGCCGGGCGGGGCAGGACGAGGAGCGCGCCCTGGACTTCCACGTCCCCCTCGGTGAACGTCGTCCGGGCCGCGAGGAGCTCGTCCGCCTCGGCCGCGAGGTCCATGAGGACGGTGTCGAGGATGGCGCCGGCCATCTCCACGATCGCCTGCGGGACGGTCGGGTGGACGGCCGCCTCCACGTGCCGGCCGACCTCGTTGAGGAACGCCGAGATCGTGACGTTGCCGACCTCCTGGAGGGCCGAGACCTCGATCGGGTCGAAGGCGAGCGAGCCGTCGGGAGCTGCGAGGGAATCGGCGGGCTCGACGAAGCCGTCGAGCAGGATCCCCGCGAGGCGCCGCGCCCCGTCGGGAGGGAGCATGAGC
>CAYMBB010000367.1:0-2114 GCA_964388515.1 uncultured Anaerolineaceae bacterium | reverse complement strand
TTGTGGCCACGCGCCACCCCCCCCACCGGCCTCCCTCCCCGCCCCGCCTACGGCCCCCCGGCCCCCCGCGCTGGCCGCGCTCGCGCGGGGCCTGGCGGTCCTGGTCGAGAAGCCGCTCGCCGCCACGGTCGAGGAGGGGCTGGAGATCCTGGCCGCCGGACGGGCCCGGGGCGTCCCGGTCCAGGTCGGCCACGTCGAGCGCTTCAACCCGGCCGTCCTCGAGCTCGGCCGGCTTCTGCGCGAGGGCTGGCTGAGCACGGTCTACGCCATCGCGAGCCGCCGGGCAGGCCCCTTTCCGGCCCGCATCCGGGACGTCGGGGTGACGATCGACCTCGCCACCCACGATGCCGACATGCTCTGCTGGATCGCCGGCGAGCGTCCCTCGCGCGTCTACGCCGAGCTCGCCCAGCGGATCCACACGACCCACGAGGACCTCCTGTTCGGGCTCCTTCACTTCCCGTCCGGCACGACCGGGATGCTCGACGTGAACTGGCTGACGCCGGCCAAGCGCCGCCAGCTGACCGTCGTCGGCGAGGAGGGGATGTTCGAGCTCGACTACATCACCCAGCGGCTCACCTTCACCCGGGCCGACGTCAGCCGTCCCCAGCTCGTCGGCGGCTACGCTCCGACCTTCCCTGGCGACGTCGTCGATCTGCCGGTCGCCAGCGCCGAGCCGCTCGCGGCCGAGCACGACGCCTTCCTGCGCGTCGTCCGCGAAGGCGGCCGGCCGGTCGTCGACGGCGAGGACGGGCTGTGGGCGGTCGCGATCGCCAACGCCCTGCTCACCGCCGCGGCCGAACAACGCCCGATCATCCTCTCCGACCTGTCCACGAGGCTGCCTGTCCGATGACGATCACGACCCGTCCCACCTCGACCGGCCCGAGCCTGCTCGGCGGCTCGATCGAACTGCCCGTCAACCCCTGCCTGCACAGCCCGGCGCGGCAGGTCGCCCCGTGGGCCGGCGACGAGGGGACCGCCGGCTCGGTGGCGGTCGTCGGGGCCGGCAAGATGGGCCTGCCCCTGGCGGCCCAGTTCGCCGCCCACGGCTGGCAGGTGACCGCGGTCGACGTCCAGGAGTCGGTCGTCGCGGCGATCAACGAGGGCCGCTCGCACGTCGCCGAGGAGCCCGGCCTGGCCGAGCTGGTCCGCGAGGCCCACGCCGCCGGTCGCCTGCGGGCGACGCTCGACGGGGCGGCCGCGGCCCGCCAGGCGGACGTCGTCGTCCTGATCGTGCCGGTCATGCTCGACGACGAGCAGCAGCACGACTACCGCTACATGGACGCCGCCGTCGCCTCGATCGCGCCCGGGGTCCACGAGGGCTCGCTGGTCATCTTCGAGACGACGCTCCCGGTCGGCGACACGCGCCACCGGTTCACGCCCCGCCTCGAGGCCGCCAGCGGGCTGCGCGCCGACGAGGCGTTCTTCGTCGCCTTCTCGCCGGAGCGGCTCTACAGCGGCGCGGCCCTGCGCAACCTGGCCACCTATCCCAAGCTCGTGGGCGGGATCGGGCCGGCGTCCACGGAGCGCGCGGCCCGCTTCTACGCCTCGGTCCTCGACGCCGAGGTGGTCGCGATGTCCGGCGCGGAGGCGGCCGAGTTCAGCAAGCTCGCCGACACCACCTACCGTGACGTGAACATCGCGCTGGCCAACGAGTTCGCCCGCTACGCCGACCGGATCGGGGTCGACGTCCAGGAGGTGATCGCGGCCGCGAACAGCCAGCCGTACAGCCACATCCACCAGCCGGGGCTCGGCGTCGGCGGGCACTGCATCCCCGTCTACCCCCACTTCCTGCTCGCCCGGGCCCCCGAGATGGAGCTCGTCGCGCTCTCGCGGCGGGTGAACGACGGCCAGGTGGGGGTCGCCATCCGGGCGATCCAGAAGGCGCTCGGCGGCCTCGAAGGCGTCCCGGTGCTCGTCCTCGGGGTCACCTATCGCCACGGCGTCAAGGAGCTGGCCTACTCCCGGGCGCTGCCGCTGATCGAACGCCTGGCGTTCCACGGCGCGTCCGTCTCGGCCTGGGACCCGCTCCTGTCCGAGGACGAGATCGCCCGGACCGGCGCGACCCCGTATCGCTGGGGCGAGCCGAGCGACGCCCGGGCGATCGTCACCCAGAC
>CAYMBB010000366.1:0-2115 GCA_964388515.1 uncultured Anaerolineaceae bacterium | reverse complement strand
TCGACCGGGATCGACTCGCCGGTGATCATCGACTCGTCGACCGCCGAGGCGCCCTCGAGGATCACGCCGTCGACGGGGATCTTGGCGCCCGGCCGAACCACGACCACGTCGCCGACGACGACGTCGTCGACGGGAATCTCGATCTCGGTGCCGTCGCGGATCACCCGGGCGGTCTTCGGCGCCAGGCCGATCAGCTTCTCGATCGCCTCCGAGGTCCGGCCGCGGGCCTTGACCTCCATCGCCATCCCCAGGACGACGAGGGCTGTGACCACGACCGTGACGTCGTAGTAGACGTCGGTCATCTCCGCCGACGGGAAGAGCCAGGGGAAGAGGAGCGCGACCGTCGAGTAGACCCAGGCGGTCCCGGTTCCGATGGCGATCAGGGTGTGCATGTTCGCCGAGCGGTGCCTGAGCGCCTCCCAGGCACCGGTGAAGAACTGGTTGCCCGAGTAGGCGAGGACCGCCAGCGAGGCGATCCCCATCACCACCCAGAGCGCCCACAGCTGGGTGCTGCCGCGCGGGAAGAGGTCGGCCAGGCCGGGGATCAGCCAGGGGTAGGAGAGGACCATCGTCGGGACGCCGACGGCGGCGCCGAACCACCACTTCCGCATCAGGGTCCGGTACTCTGCCCGGCGGTCGTCGGCCGGTGTCGCGGCCCGGGCCTGCCGCTCGTTGGCCGCTGCGGCGACCGGGGGCGCCGCCTGCTGCTCGCCTGCTGCCGACGGGGGTGATCCGCAGCAGGACATCGTCTGTTCGCTCACGCTCGATGACCTCGTTCCCTGTCGCCCCAATGGTTCGACGTCGGGTCCGCAGGGGCGGGCGGCGCCCGACTGCTACCGAGGGTCGGGGACGAACCTGAGAGGCAACTGACGGCCGACTGAGAGTTGGAGAAGAAGCCGCCCTGGCCAGACGGTCGAGCCGGGCGAAACCGGCCAGACGGTCGAGCCGGGCGAGATGGGCAGGCCCGGTGCCGGGCCTGCGGCCTGTCTGCTCGCTATCCGGTCCCGAACAGTCGGTAGACGAGGAAGGCGAGGACGACCAAGGCCGCCAGCAGCGCGAGCGTCCGGCTCCGTTCGGATCCCTGGCCGGCGAACGAGCGGGCGACCGGGATCGTCGCCAGGGCGAGGGCGGCGTAGAGCAAGTGGAGGCCCTCGCGCGGAGAGGCGCCGCCCGCCAGGCGCACCAGCCCGCTGGCCGCACCGATCACGAGCGTCGCGACGACGAGCGCCTGGAACGCCTCGAACGCCCGGCCGCCCGGTCGTCCGGTCGCCAGCAGGGCGACCGCCCAGGCGATCCCCAGGCCCACGACGCCGGCCGCGCCGAGGGCGAGGAACTGGTGCAGGTCCGCCATCGGGCACAGTCTCCTTCCGTCGTCGAGCTCGTCGCTGCCGACCTCATGGCCGGAGCGATCACCACCGTCCCGTCGGGCGCGAACCAGGATGGTGACCGGTCTCCCGGGCTAGCGGTGCCGTGCCCCGATCAGGCCGCGCCTCGCGCGTGCCACCATCCTACGTGCGTCACCCGTCCCTCGTCGGGCCCGGAGGGCGTCGAGGCGGCTCGATCGCCATCCTCGTCGCTCGTCGTGTGCCCTGCGGCCTGCTCGCGCTCGTCGTGGTGCAGGGCTTCACGGTCCTCGCCGTCCGCCGGCGCCCCGGTCAGGACCGCAAGGGCGACCGCCGGCCCGGCGGCCGGGAAGCGTCGGAGGGTGACCAGGCCCGGCCAGTGCCGGCAGTCGCTCTCCGGTACCAGCCGCGCACCGAAGAAGCGCCAGGCTCGCCGGAACAGCCGCTCCCGCCACGAGCGTCCGTCGATTTCGAAGAAGAGGACGAGCTGTCCACCCGGCCGCAGCCGCGTCAGCGCCTCGGCCACCAGGAGGCCGGGCTCCGGGAGGTGCTCGAGCACCCAGGCCGACACGATCAGGTCGAACGGGCCCGCGGGCAGCGGATCGCGGCGCAGGTCGAGCCGCTGGAAGCGGACGCCCGGCAGATGACCGAACCTGGCCTTGGCCCGGTGGAGCATCTGGGACGACAAATCGACGCCGACGTAGGTGCCGAAGGGGCGCTCGAGAGCCACCAGTCGCTCGAGCATCGCTCCCGTCCCGCAGCCGAGGTCGAG
>CAYMBB010000365.1:0-2125 GCA_964388515.1 uncultured Anaerolineaceae bacterium | reverse complement strand
GAGGTCGTCCTCTGGCCCGACAACGACGCGCCGGGCCGGGAGCACATGCGCCGGATCGCTGCGGGATTGGCCGGGATCGCCGTGAGTGTTCGGCTGGCCGAATGGGCGGAGGCGCCCGAGCACGGGGATGCCGCCGACTTCCTCGCCGCCGGGAAGACGGGCGAGGACGTCCGGGCACTCCTCGAGGGCGCGCGGGCGATCCCGCTCCCCACGCCGGACCCCGAGGGAGACGAGGCCGGGCCGGCTCGCGGTCGACGGCAACCCGCGGAGGCGGACCGGATCCTCGAGCTCGCCAAGGAGTCCGATCTCTTCCACACGCCGGCGGGCGAGCCGTTCGCCGATGTGCGGGTCGACGGGCATCGGGAGACGTGGCCGATCCCGTCGCGCGGGCTCGCCGATTGGCTCGGCCAGCGCTACTGGGGCGCCCACCAGGGCGCGCCCCGCGAGGCCGCCCTCAAGGACGCGCTCCGCTCGCTCGCCGCCCAAGCCCGCCACGGCGGTCCCGAGCGCCAAGTGTTCCTGCGGACAGGGGAGGCCGACGGGGTGATCTACCTCGATCTCGCCGACCGGCAATGGCGGGCCGTGGCGATCACGGCCGAGGGCTGGCGGGTCGTCGCCGAGCCGCCGGTGCGGTTCCGGCGGGGAAGCTCCTCGCTCGCGCTCCCCGCGCCCGCTCCGGGCGGGACCATCGAGGAACTCCGGCCGTTCCTGCATGTCGCCGACGAGGCGCAGTGGCGCCTGCTCGTCGCCTGGCTCGTCTTCGCGGCGCTCCCGTGGGGGCCCTACCCGCCCCTCATCCTGGGCGGCCAGCAGGACTCGGGCAAGAGCACGACCGCCCGGGTGTTGCGTGCGCTCCTCGATCCCGACGAGGCGCCCCTCACCACGGCCCCGCGGGACGACGAGGACCTGATCGTCACGGCGGCCAATGTCTGGTGCCCGGTCTACGACAACCTGAGCGGCCTCGACGCCCGCCTCAGCGACATGCTCTGTCGACTCGCCGAGGGCGCCGGGCTCCAGCGGCGGGCGCGCTATACGGATACCGAGGTCGTCACGATCAAGGCCCGTCGACCGGTGATCATCACCGGGATCGGCGACCTCGCGACCCGTGGCGACCTCCTGAGCCGTGCACTCACCCTCACGCTGCCCTCGCTGGCCGATGCCGAGCGGAAGGCGGAGGCCGAGTTCTGGGGGACGCTTGACGCAGCCCGATCGCGCCTTCTCGGGGCGCTCTGTGACCTCCTCGTCGGCGTGCTCCGCGAGCGGCCAAGAGTCGTGCTGCCGGTGCAGCCCCGGATGGCTGACTTCGCCCGGGTCGGGGTCGCCCTCGAGCGCGTGTGCGGCTGGCCCATGGGCTCGTTCCTCGCCGCCTACGAAGGCAATCGGGCGGCTGGCCACGAGATCACACTGGATGCCTACCCGATCGTCGACGCGCTCGCGGACCTCGCCGAAGAGCACCCCTTCGACGGACCGGCCACGGAACTCCTCAAGGCGCTCGACGCCCGCGTGGACGACGAGATGCGCCACCGTCGCTCGTGGCCGAAGAGTCCCAACGCCCTGTCGACGCAACTGAGCCGGCTCGCCCCGAGTCTCGGGCACCGCGGCCTCGTCGTTGAGTCCCGCGAGGTCCGAGGGCGCAAGACCTGGCGAATCGCAAAGAACGAAGTTTCGGCCGAAGGATCGGCACCATCGGCACCCCAGGTGGATGCGGAGGCCACATCGTGCACGGATACAGCGCATAACTCTACCGATCGGGGTGCCGATCGGGGTGCCGAGCCGCTCTGGGGTGCCGATCCCTCCTGGGGCGGGGATCCCCTCGCGGATCCTGAGGGTGCCGATGGTGCCGGTGGGGTGCCGATGGGTGATCGGCACCCTGGCCACGCTCAACCTGGGACGCAGTTGGTCCGTGCCCACGCTCAGGGTGCCGATGGTGCCGATCCTTCTTCTCTAACTTTTCAAGAAGAGAGCGAAGAGAGCGAAGAGAGCGACTCCGCGGCGGCTGACGTCCAGGCCGCCCTCGACGCCGGGCGGCTCGACGGCCTCTCCCTCCCGCTCGGGCCGGGTGTCACGGTCGGCGACGCCGCCGCCTTCGCCCGGACCTCACTCGCCGAGCTGGGCCGACCCGGCC
>CAYMBB010000364.1:0-2129 GCA_964388515.1 uncultured Anaerolineaceae bacterium | reverse complement strand
TGGCGCGCGCCAGCTGGTCGACTTCGGACGAGCGGAACGAGGCGATCCCGATCGGGTGGCCGACGCTCTCGCGGAAGTAGTCGACTGCCCGCCCGGAGATGTCGTCGGCGTTCTCCTGGAAGCCGTACGGGGTGTCGATCAGGACCGCCGGGACGGGCGGCGGGCCGAGGCGATCGATCAGCGCGCGATGGACTCGGGCCAGCGTCGGCGCGGTCTCGCCGGAGCCGATGATGGTCAGGATGCGCGGGCTCTCGGGGTGCACGGGGTCGGCCACCTGTCCTCCAGTCTGTCCTCCGTGGACCACGACCGACGATCCCGTCATCCTAGCGCGCCCGGCCTCCTGGACGGTCAGGCGGCCCGCCGGCGCAGCCGCTGCTTCGACCACTAGCTCGCCTGTCCGGATGGGGCTCCAGGCGCCGACGCTCGATCCCGGTTATCCTTGGCCTCTCGTGCTCGATGGGCGCTCCGGTCAGCGCCCCGGTCCCTCAACCGTTCGATCCCGATCCACCCACCGCCCTGACCGGGCCCCGCGACATCGCGGGAGGGCTCGTCAGGAGCGTTGTTCCATGTCCTTCGATCACCTCGGGCTGATGCCCGAGCTCCTCCGCGCCGTCGCGGACCAGGGCTACACTGAGCCCACCCCTGTCCAGAACGAGTCGATCCCGATCGTCCTCGCCGGACGCGACCTGCTCGCCGGCGCCCAGACCGGCACCGGCAAGACAGCCGCCTTCGTCCTGCCGATCCTCCAGCGCCTCCACGCCACCCGCCCCGGCGCTGCTACCGAGCCCCGCGTCGCGGCCGGCCGAGCCGGCATGGGCCGCTCGATCCGCGTCCTCGTCCTCGTCCCGACCCGTGAGCTCGCCCTCCAGGTGGAGGAGAGCGTCCGGACGTACGGCGCCCGGCGTCCCGTCCGCTCGACCCCGATCTACGGCGGCGTCGGCTTCGACCCGCAGGTCCGGGCGCTGCGGGCGGGCCCGGCGGTCGTGGTCGCCACGCCCGGCCGGCTCCTCGACCACGCCGGCCAGGGGACGATCGACCTCGGCGGCGTCGAGGTCCTCGTCCTCGACGAGGCGGACCGGATGCTCGACATGGGCTTCATCCGCGACATCCGCCGGATCATCGCTCTCCTGCCGGCGCGCCGACAGAACCTGCTCTTCAGCGCCACCTTCTCGGACGAGATCCGGCGCCTGGCCGGCGACCTGCTCGACAACCCGGCCTCGGTCCAGGTGACGCCGCGGAACACGCCCGCCGAGCTCGTCCGCCAGGTCGTCCATCCGGTCGACCGCGAGCGCAAGCGCGAGCTCCTCAGCCATCTCGTCCGGAGCGGGCGGATCGACCAGGCGCTCGTCTTCACCAGGACGAAGCACGGTGCGAACCGCCTCGCCGAGCAGCTCGCCAGGGACGGGATCGTGGCCGCGGCGATCCACGGCAACAAGAGCCAGGGCCAGCGCGTCCGGGCGCTGGCCGACTTCAAGGCGGGCCGGATCGCGATCCTCGTCGCCACCGAGGTCGCGGCCCGGGGGCTCGACATCGAGGCGCTGCCGCACGTCGTCAACTACGAGCTGTCGATGGTCCCCGAAGACTACGTCCACCGGATCGGCCGGACCGGGCGGGCGGGGATGGACGGGGACGCCGTCTCGCTCGTCTGCGTCGACGAGGCGAAGCTTCTGCGCGACATCGAGACGCTCCTCGGCCGGCGGATCCCGGTCGAGGTCGTGCCGGGCTTCGAGCCCGACCGCTCGATCCGTCCCGAACCGATCCGCCTGCGTACGGGCGAGGGACGGGCGTTTGGCGGTGCCCGATCCGGCGCTCGTCCGGGTGGGCCGATGGGTGGCCGACCGGGTGGGCCGCTCGGTGGTCGACCGGGTGGGAGCAGGCCAACCGGGCCGGCGGGCGGCCGAGCACCGGCCTCTCAACGCGACGGAGGTCGACCGACGGGTGGCCGACAGGGCGCCGGCCGACCGGGCGCCGGGCGATCGGTCCCCGATCACGGTGGGTCCGCCCCGGCCCGGCGGACCGGGCTCGGCAACCCGCGTCCGGCGTCGCCGCGTCCCGGGATCGGACACACGCGTCCCGCAGCCCCGGGCCAGTCGACGCCCACCCACCCGCCGATCCCACGGCCAGGCCAC
>CAYMBB010000363.1:0-2230 GCA_964388515.1 uncultured Anaerolineaceae bacterium | reverse complement strand
GGCGGTCATGACCGCCCTGACGATCGCCCTCGTTCCGGTCGCCCTCTTCTTCCTCGAACTGATCCTCAACTTCGTCCAGGCCCTGATCTTCAGCATCCTGACCCTGATGTTCACCCTGATCGCGATCGAGAGCCACCGCCACGAGGAGGGCGAGATGGGTCACGAGGGGATGGAAGCCGTCCACGACGCCACGCAGCTCGAGGTCCAGCCCGCCGCCGCCCACTGACCGCCGTCCGGTCGCACCGGCGACACCCACCCCACGTCCGTTCCGCCGGCGCACCGGCGCACCGTCAACCAGGTCCCAATGATCCCGGGCCGCCGGCCCGGGGAGTAGGAGGAAGTCCCGACATGGAAAACATCGGCGCTGGCCTTGCCGCCCTCGGCGTCATCGGCCCGGGCATCGGCATCGGCATCCTGGCCGGCCTCTCGAGCAGCGCGATCGGCCGCAACCCCGACGCCGCAGGCCAGATCCGCGGCCTGGCGATCATCCTCGCGGCGTTCGCCGAGGGGCTCGGCGTCCTTGCCGTCGTGGTCGGCCTGCTCTCGATCTTCATCAAGTAGCCGACCCGGCAGGGAGAGCACGTCGTGGAGATCCTGGCCGTCGCGGCCGGCCCGGCCGGCCACGTCGTCGGGCTCGCCGCCGCAGGTGAGGCGGGCGGGCTGACGATCAACTTCTTCTGGGTGATCGTCAGCGCGCTCAACTTCCTCGTTTTCCTGGCGCTCATCTGGCAGTTCGCGTTCAAGCCGCTGAGCGGGATGCTCGAGTCACGCCGCCAGCGGATCGAGCAGGGGCTGCGCGACGCCGAGCAGGCCCGCCGGGAGCGCGACAACGCCGAGCAGGAGCGGATCGCCGTCCTGGTCGAGGCGCGCCGGGAGGCGAACGAGATCCTGAACCGGGCCCAGAAGGTGGCCGAGGAGACCCGCGAGGCGGACATCGCGGCTACCCGCGAGGAGCTCGAGCGGATGCGCCTGCGCGCCGCGGCCGAGATCGAGGCGGAGAAGCAGCGGGCGCTGGCCGACCTGCGGGCCGAGGTCGCCGATCTGGCCCTGCGCGCCGCCGGCCGGGTCGTGGGCGAGACGATGACCGGCGAGCGGCAGCGCCGCCTGGTCGAGGAATTTCTGCACGAGGCGTCCGCGCCCGGGTCGAGGAGCTGATGGCCCGCCCGACCACCACCGCCCGCCGCTACGCGGAGGCCGCCTTCGAGATCGGTCTACGCGACGGGACCGTGGACGCCTGGCGAACCGAGCTCGAGGCGGCCGCCGCGGCGCTCGCCGACGAGCGGCTGACCCGCGTCCTGGCCAACCCCGCGATCCCGCTCGACGCTCGCTCGGCCGCTGTCACCGAGGCGCTCGGCGCCCGGGTCAGCCGGCGGGTCCTCAACCTCGTCCTCCTCCTGCTCCGCCGGGGCCGGATCGAGCTGCTGCCCCAGGTAGCGGCCGAGTTCAGGCGGCTCGACGACAATCGCCTCGGTATCACCCCTGCCACCGCGACGAGCGCCGCCCCGCTCGAACCGGACGAGGTGCGTGCCCTGGCGGCCCGCCTCGAGCAGCTCACCGGCGGCCGCGTGGATCTCGATTTGCAGGTCGATCCGAGCATCCTCGGCGGCCTCGTCGTCCGGGTCGGCGACCGCCTGATCGACGGCAGCGTTCGCGGCCGCCTGGAGCGGCTGCGAAGTCGGCTCGTCTCGGGCGCCCTCTAGGAGATCGATTCGATGGCCCTTCGCTCTGACGAGATCACCAGCATCATCAAGTCCGCGATCGAGACGTTCGACACCGGGGTGGAGACGCGCAGTGTCGGCACCGTGGTCATGGTCGGCGACGGAATCGCCCAGGTCTACGGCCTGGCCGACGCCCTCGCCTCCGAGCTGCTCGAGTTCCCGGGCGGGGTCATGGGTATGGCCCTCAACCTCGAGGAGGAGACCGTCGGCGCGGTCATCCTCGGTGACGCGACCGCGATCAAGGAGGGCGACACGGTCAAGACGACCGGCCGGGTCGTCGAGGTCCCGGTCGGCCAGGCGCTCCTCGGCCGGGTCGTCAACCCGCTCGGCCAGCCGCTCGACGACAAGGGTCCGATCGCGGCCACGAAGACCCGCCCGGTCGAGCGCATTGCCCCGGGGGTCATCGTCCGCAAGGGCGTTGACACTCCGGTCCAGACCGGGATCAAGGCGATCGACGCGCTCATCCCGATCGGCCGCGGCCAGCGCGAGCTGATCATCGGCGACCGCCAGAC
>CAYMBB010000362.1:0-2239 GCA_964388515.1 uncultured Anaerolineaceae bacterium | reverse complement strand
CCGGGCCGACCGCCGGCCGCATTCGAAGGAGCGTCGGGACGTTGTACACCAGGTGGAGCGGGTGCAGCTCAAACGCGATCCGCTCGACGCCGTGATCCCGGGCGAAGCGAGCCATCCCCTGCCAGAACGGGATCGCCTCGTCCCACTGGCGCGCGAGAAGCACGGTTGCGTCGGCCGGCCACGGGTACCAGATCCAGTTGACCGTCGTCGACCCCGGGCCATCGCCGGGCGAGCCGGACATCGTGACGATCTTGCGGACCCCGAGGAGGGAGGCGAGGCGGATCGTGGACCGGATCAGATCCGCGTCGGCGGCGCCCCTAACCGGGTGGAGCGGCCAGGCCGAGCAGTTCAGGGCGGCGATCCGGAGCCCGCGCTCGGCGAATGCGGCGCTGAAGCGGTCACGCCGGCCGGCGTCTCGGAGCAGCTCGTCGATTCGCATGTGGGGCGCTGACGACTGGCCGCCGGCGGCGATCTCGATCGCGGTTGCCCCGATCTCGGCCGCCAGGTCGAGGGCCTCGGCGAACGAGAGCCGCTCGACCGAGTCGGTGTACAGGCAGAGTTCCACGAATCCTCTTAGCCGCCCTTCGCGTCAGGGTTGGGCAGGATCGCCTCGGTCACGGCGTGGAGCAGCTCGTGGTAACTGGCGACGAACCCGCGGAGCGTCCGAATGGTCGGCGGGAAGGTGTCGAACTCGTCCATCGACAGGCCGTCGGGCTCGTACGCTCGGACGAAGTCGGGGAAACGGGCCGACAGCTCGGCGATGATCGCCGGGTCGACCGCCTCGTCCATCCGGGGCCGGACCTCGACCGCCGAGGCGTTGAACCGTCGCTGCCAGGTCGCCGGGAGCGTGACGATGCAGTCTCCACCGATGAACTGGGACCAATGGTAGTGGTGGCGGATCGCCGCTGCCAGCGGCCGGGCCCGGAAGCCGCGCTGGCGGAAGATCTCGTAGGCCCGCTTGAAGACCGCGATCCCGGACCAGGGCAGGGCTGCCGGGTCGGCGACGATCCCGTCGCGCTCGGTCTGGATGCGCAGCCAGTCCTCGAGGCGGCCGACCATGATCGTGACCACCGGGCCCATCTGGTCGGTCGGGAGACCCTCCGCCTCCCGGCGTCGGAGACCCCGTTCGACCGCCTCGGCCGCAGCGACCGCCTGGGCAACGGAGAAGCTAACCGTGCAGTTGACGCTCACGCCGCGGTAGGTCGCCTCCTCCATCACGCCGACCCCGACCTTGGTCGCCGGGAACTTGACGATGATGTTCGGGGCCAGCGAGTCGAAGTGGACACCCTGCTCGAGCATCCGGTCGGGGGTCCGGAAGAAGGTCGGATTGGTCTGGATCGACAGGCGGCCCTGGCGGCCACCGAAGCGGGCCTTGACCGGCTCGAGCAGCTTCGCGCCACGCAGGGACATCTCCTCGACCACCGCCCAGGCGAGCTCGACCTCGGTCCAGGCCGGGTGCTCAGCCGCCAGCTCGCGGACACGCGCCCGCCAGTGGGCGGGGTCCTTCTTCCAGACGTCATACACGATCGTCGGGTTGGCCGTCGCCCCGACGGCCCCGAACGAGATCGCGTACTCGAGCTCGTCGACGGCGCACGAGTCGTTCCAGATGTCGGTCGGCGTCGTGGCAATCGTCCGACCGAGCGGACTGGCAGCCAGGGAATCCATCACGTGCTCTCCTCCACCAGGGTCGCGCCGATCGCGAACCCGACGTCGTGCGTGGGCATCGGCTCGCAATCGATTACATGCTAGCCCATGGTGCGTCGCGAGGCGAGCGCTAACCTTGGACGAGACTCCTGTGCGGCAGGCGAGACTGTCCATCCGTGCGCGCCCCGATCAGCGACGGCAACCGGGCTCGAACCCCTCCGCCGGTTCCGGCCAGGTGAGCTGCGAGCGGTCGGCAGCCTCGGCGGCCCGGGCGGCCTCCGCTGCCGCGCGTCGGGCATGACGGGTGGCCAGGCCGAGCGCGACCAGGCACCCGGCCGCGATCAAGACGGCGATTACCTGCTCGACACGCAGCGGACCGAGGACGACCGGATCGCGTCAGGTGAACGCGACGGCGAACCGGACGATCGCCCACATCCCGACGGCGAGGAGGAACACCCGACCGTCGGGCGCCCTGTGACCCGCGGCGTCGGCCACTCCATGGGCCAGCCCATCGGGCGCCTGACGACGGCGCGAGCCCCGGGCTCCGGATGCACTTCATCCACGCGACTGACGACGCCCGCCTGGCCCTCAGCGG
>CAYMBB010000361.1:0-2248 GCA_964388515.1 uncultured Anaerolineaceae bacterium | reverse complement strand
GGGCGGCCCCGCTCGACTGGGCGCCCATGCCCGCCTGGGCGTCCCTGCCCGGCTGGGCATCGGCAGCCATGTCAGCCGCCTCGGGCGCGCCGGCGGCCATCATGCCCTCGGGCATCATCGCAGTCGCCTCGGGCGCGCCGGCGGCCATCGCCCCCGTCATGCCCTCGGGCATCGCCTCCGTCGTCCGGTCCTCGCTCATGGCCCCCACCGCCGGAAGACGAGGGCCGTGTTCTGGCCACCGAACCCGAACGAGTTCGAGAGCGCCGCCCGCACCTCGCGCGACGAGGCCCGGAGCGGCGTCAGATCGAGGCCCTCGCCCTCCTCGTCGGGCGAGACGAGGTTGATCGTGGGCGGGATCCGGCCGGTCCGGAGGGCGAGGATCGTCGCGATCGCCTCGATCGCTCCGGCCGCCCCGAGGGTGTGCCCGAGCATCGACTTGTTGGCGCTGATCGCGACCCGCGGCGCGTGGTCGCCGAAGATCGTCCGGATCGCCTGCAGCTCGGCCCGGTCGCCCTCCGGAGTCGAGGTCGCGTGGGCGTTCACGTGGTCGATCTCGCCGGGCGCCATCCCCGCCTTCTCGAGCGCCCGACGGGCCGCCCGGACCGCCCCGATCCCGCCCGGCGCCGGCAGGGTGATGTGCGACGCGTCGGCCGTGGCGCCATAGCCGACCAGCTCGGCGAGCGGTTCGACGCCACGCGCCTCAGCATGCTCGAGCGCCTCGAGGACGAGCACGCCGCTCCCCTCGCCGATGACGAAGCCGTCGCGGTCGCGGTCGAACGGGCGCGAGGCGCGTTCGGGGTCGTGGTTGCGGGTCGAGAGCGCCTTCATCGATGCGAACCCGCCCACGGCCGCCTCGTGGATCGCGGCCTCCGTGCCCCCGGCGAGCATGACCTCGGCGTCACCGCGGCGGATCGTCTCCCACGCCTCGCCGATCGCGTGGCCGCCGGTGGCGCAGGCCGAGACGGTGGCGAAGTTCGGCCCGAGCGGCCCGAAGGCGATCGCCACCTGGCCGGCGGCGACGTTGGCGATGCCCATCGGAATGAAGAACGGCGAGATCCGGTCGGGACCGCGCTCGGCCATCAGGAGGACGTTGTCGAACAGCGTCGTCACGCCGCCGAGCCCGGAGCCGAGGATGACCCCGGTCTGCTCGGCCAGCTCGCCCTCGAGCCGCCCGGGCAGGCCGGCCTGGTCCATCGCCTCGCGGGCGGCGACGAGCCCGAACTGGATGTAGCGGTCCGTGCGCCGGATCTCCTTGCGGTCGAGGACGTGGCTCGGGTCGAAGTCGCGGACCTCGGCGGCGATCTGGGAGGCGAGCCGGGCGGGGTCGAAGGCGGTGATCCGGCGGACGCCCGAGCGACCGGCCAGGAGCCCCTCCCAGGTTGGCTGGACGCCCTGGCCCAGGGCGGTGACGGCGCCCAGGCCTGTGACGACGACGCGGCGCGGGACGCCCACCGAGGCCCGGCTCATCGCACCAGCTTTCCGGTCCGGACCGTCGCCGCCCGGTAGACGTCGCCCGGGAGCCCGCGGGCGGAGAGCGCGTTCGAGACCGCGAGCGTGTCGAACTGAGTCCGCCGGATCTCGGCGGTCACCTCACCGCCGTCGATCGTGATCAGCGCCCACGAGGCCGTCGGGTCGCCGTCGAAGACGTAGCCGGCGCTGCCCGCATTGACGATCATCTTCCAGCCGAGGTCGCGGATCTCAGGCAGGTGGGTGTGACCGCAGGCCACGATCCGGGCGTCGGTGCGCGAGACCCGCTCGAGGATGACGTTCGCGTCGAGCGCCGGGTCGAAGCCGGACGTCTGCGACCCGGGCGAGGCGTGGCAGGCGAGGACGAGCGTCTCGTCGACCCGCAGGCGGCGCTCGGCCGGCAGGCGGCGGAGCCAGTCGACCCGCTCGGGGCCGATCGCCTCGTGGGCCCACTCGGCGGCGATCCGGAACGCGTCGGGCAGGCTGTCGGCCATCCAGGGGAAGGCGGCCGTGTAGTCGAAGTCGGCGACGGCGATGTCCGTGTTGCCCTGGACGACGAGCGCGCCGGCCGCCTCCAGCTCGCGGATGACGTCGATCGCGGCGGCGGGATCCGGGCCGTTCAGGGCATGGTCGCCCGCGACGATCACGGTGTCCGGCCGGGCGGTCTTCAGGGCGCGCCGGACGGCCTCGATGGCGAGGACGTTGCCGTGCACGTCCGAGACGACGGCGATCCGGATCGGGGCTGTGCCGAGGACGGCGGGGGCCGGGGTCGGGCCCGGCT
>CAYMBB010000360.1:0-2252 GCA_964388515.1 uncultured Anaerolineaceae bacterium | reverse complement strand
GTCGGTGGGCGCGCGGATGGCGGGCGCGAGGGCGGCGGGGGCGCGGATGGCGGGGGCGGCAGGCGTGCGGATGGCGGCCGCGCGGGGGACGGGGGCGTGGGCGATGGGGGCGCGGTCGTCGTGGCGCTCAATGCGGGCGAGGAGCCGGTGGCGCTCGTCGTCCCGGTGGCCGGTGACGGACGACGGTTCGAGGCTGTTCAGCTGCCGGGCTGGCCGCCGGCTCGCACGGGCGAGGCGTTCGTGGTCGCCGGCTCGGCGCTCGAGCTGCGTTTGCCGCCGCGCCAGGGGGTCGTCCTCGTCGCCGGAGACGGCAGGGCAGGCGACCGGAGCGGGTGACGCGGTGGCGACTCCGGTGC
The DNA here is from genome assembly GCA_964388515.1 of uncultured Anaerolineaceae bacterium. Lineage (GTDB taxonomy): Bacteria > Chloroflexota > Limnocylindria > Limnocylindrales > CSP1-4 > JAKAHU01. Next base: position 1,896 of record CAYMBB010000360.1, on the reverse strand, counting down.
GGTGACCGCCTCGGCCCCGGCAGCGTCGCGCCCGCCGCCCGTATACTCGGCCTCTCGTGGCTGACCTTCCGATCGACCTGCCCGACCCGGAGCTCGCAGGCCGGCTCGCCGGCGCCCTCGACGTCGAGGGCAAGATCCTCCGTGCCCTCGAAGCGCTCGGCCCGATCGCCGGGCGGGACGTCGTGCTCGTCAACGCCGACGGCGGTCTCCGGGCCCGCCAGCTCGTCTCGCTCGGCGCGCGGCTGACCGTCCTCGAGCGGCCGGATCGCCTCGATCGAATCGACGGGCTCGGTGCCAGCCTTGCCGACCTGCCGGGCGTGACGATCGCCGCCGGCGAACCGGGCTCGACCGGCCTCGCCGCCGCCAGCGCGGACGCGGTCGTCTCGTACTGGTCCGGCTACCGCGGCCCCGACCCGGTCGAGATCGCCGAGGCGGACCGGATCCTCCGGCCGGGCGGGCGCCTGCTGATCCTCCACGACTACGGCCGGGACGACGTCTCGCGCCTGTTCGCCCCGGACCGCCCCGAGTACACGACCTGGAGCCACCGCCACGGCCCGTTCCTGCGCGGCGGGTTCAAGATCCGGGTGATCCACTGCTTCTGGACGTTCGACTCGATCGAGCAGGCGTCAGCGCTCCTGCGGGAAGGTTTCGGCGAGCCCGGGACTGCGCTTGCCGCCACCCTCAGTCGTCCCCGGCTGAGCTACAACGTCGCGATCTACCACCGCACCCGCCCCGAGCCCGGCGCCGCGCCCGAGGCCCGCTGACGGCCCGCTGACGGCCCGCCGTCCCAGGGCGGCGTCCAGAGCGGGGGCGAGCCGCTCAGGATCGCCCGGTAGGTCGCCTCGTAGCGGTCGACCATCCGTTCGACGCTGAAGCGCTCCTCCGCCACCCGCCGGCAGCGCGCCCGATCGATCTCGCCGAGCCGGCCGAGCGCCTCGACCATCCCGTCGGCGTCGGGCACGACGAACCCGGTCAGGCCGTCGTCGATCAGCTCGGGCACGCTGGCCCGGGTGAAGGCGACGACCGGTGTTCCGGCGGCCAGGGCCTCGATCATCACCAGCCCGAACGGTTCCTCCCAGGCGATCGGGAAGAGGAGGGCGTCGGCGCCGGCGAGGAGGCGGGCCTTGAGCGCCGGGCCGGCCTCGCCCACGAACCGGATCCGCTCACCGTCGACCGCCGGCAGGACCGCGCTCTCGGCATACGCGCGGTCCTCGGGGTCGATCTTCCCGGCCAGGACGAGCGGGCGTCCGCTCCGTCGGGCGACCTCGATCGCGACCTCCGGCCCCTTGACCGCCGCCAGCCGGCCGAGGAAGAGCAGGTAGCCTTCGCCGCGGGCACCGAACGGGCGGCGCGTGACGTCGATCCCGTGGTGGATCGGGGCGAGGCGGCCGCGGGCCGGGAAGGTCGCCGCGCTCGCGGCGCTCGGCGCGTTGTGGAACCAGGGATAGGCGTCCCAGGCCGGTGCGGTCTCCGGGACCCAGGCCATGTGGCAGGTCGTGAGGACCGGCGTCGTCGACGTCTCGGCGAGGACGAGCCCCTCCACCCCGGCGTGGTTGTGGACGATATCGAACGCCCCGTCGGCGGCGGCCCGGAAGCAGGCCCGCGCGTTCAGGAGGTGGACGTGCTCGGGGTGGGCGAGGGCGGCACCGGCGCCGTGACGGTACGGGCGCGGGGTGACCGCGACGAGCCGGGCAGTCGTCACGGAATCCCCGCTCGCGAAGAGGGTGACCTCGTGACCGCGCCGGACGAGCTCCTCGGTGACCAGGTGGACGACGAGCTCGGTGCCGCCGTACGCGACCGGCGGGACTCGTTCGTAGGTCGGGGCGAGCTGGGCGATGCGCATCGGGGAGTGCCTGCGGTTGCTGGGCGCGCGGGCCACGGGGCGGGGTCCGCGAA
>CAYMBB010000359.1:0-2254 GCA_964388515.1 uncultured Anaerolineaceae bacterium | reverse complement strand
ACTGGAGGAAGTCGGCCGCCTCCTTCGGATGCTGCGACCACTTCGTCACGAAGAACGAGATCGACTGGGTCGCGTTGCCCGCGTCAGCGAGCTGGCCGGCCCCCCACTTCGGCGGGCGCATGACGCCCACCTTGTCCGGGCCCAGGTCGGTCATCCACTGCTTGATCATCCCGTCGGTCCCGAAGGCCATCGCGCCCTTGCCCTGGGAGAGGAGGCGGACGCCCTGGTCGAGGTCGAGCGACATGACATCGTCGTTGAAGTAGCCGGCCTTGACGAGCTTCTCGAGCTCGACCATCCAGCCGGCGTACTTCGGATCGGTGAAGGAGGGCTCTCCGACGACCGCCTTACGGAGGTCCTCGGTCGAGTCGAGCGCCTGGACGCCGAGGTTGGCGAACCACCAGGCGCCGAGGTAGCCGTTCTTGTCGCCACCGACGAGCGGGGTGATCCCGGCCGCCTTGAGCTTCTCGGAGGCCGCGAGGAACTCGTCCCAGGTCCAGCGATCACCCGACGGCGGAGTTACGCCGGCCTGGGCGAAGAGGTCCTTGTTGTAGCCGAGACCGATCCCGATCAGGTACATCGGCATCGCCCAGACCTTGCCGGCGTACGTGTTCTCGTTCGTGTTGAGCCAGTGCTTCAGCTCATCGGCTGGAACGAGGTCGCTGATCGGGGTCACGGCGTCCGACCAGACGAAGCTCAGGACCGGACCGGTCGCCCACTGCGAGGCGATGTCCGGGCCGCTCTTCGAGGCGGCCGCCGTCTGGAACGCGCTGATCAGCGTGTCGGTCGACTGGGGGACGACGTTGATCGTGACGTTGGGATGGGTCTTCTGGTACTCGGCGACCGTCTCGGCCATCCACTTGTCCGCCCCGGGGGCGTCGGACTCGGCCCAGTACCAGTAGGTGAGGGTGACCGGTTCGCCCGGAGCGGCCGTGGCCGCCGCCGAAGCGGGGGCTTCCGATCCGGCGGGCGGTGCGCTCCCGGGGGCGTTGCTGCTGCAGGCGGCGAACACGAGCGCCGCGCTGGTGATGAGGCCCGCGAGCCTCGGCAGGGTTCGTGGCATGGTCTTCATCGTCTCCTCATCGTGCGATCGAGCGTGCCGGTGCCATCGACGGTCCGGGCACCATCAATCGTTCCTGTGCCACCGACCGCCCGACCCGATCGGGTGGCCGGCCCGGTCGGTGGCCGGGCGGGCCGGCTCCCCCACGTCTGTCATCGTCCCGATGCGCCCCTCCTCTCGGCGAAGGCGAGCGCCGCGGCACCCGCGGCCCCGGCCAGCGAGGCGAAGCGCCCCTCGACGATCGCCCGCCCCCGGACATAGGGCGGGCCGCCCGTCGCCTCGACCGCCCGGCGGGCGGACTCGATGACCAGCTCGCCCATCGCGGTCGTCCCGCCGACGATCGCCACGCGGTCGGGCAGGAAGACCGGCATGAGCGACGCGAGCAGGAGGCCGACGAGCCCGCCGGTCCGCTCAGCCACCCGGACCGCCCAGGCCTCGCCGGCCCGGACTGCCTCGATGACCTCCGACGCGCGGTCAACCGTGGCGGGGGCACCGAACGCGCGGGCCGAGGCGACGATCCCGTCCGAGCCGATCAGCGCCTCCGCACAGCCGGCGCATCCGGCCGAGCAGCGCCGGCCGCCGGGCTCGAGGATCACGTGGCCGATGTCGCCGATCGTGCCGCCGGTGGTCCGGACGAGCGTGTCGTCGGTAACGAGCCCGCCGCCGACACCCGTGCCCAGCGTGAGGCACAGGAAGCGGGACGCCCCGCGACCGGCGCCCCAGGCATGCTCGGCGAGGGTGGCCGTGTTGACATCGCTGTCGAAGGCGACCGGGAGACCGGTGGCGGCGGCGAGCGCCTGGGGGAGCTCCCCGCCCACGAGCCCTGGCGTGTTCGGGCTGAAGAGGCTCCGGCGCGCATCGACGTCCACGAACCCGGGGACGGCCAGGCCGACCCCGGCGATGCCGTCCTGGCCGCCGGCCCCATCGGCCCCGGCGGCGAGCAGTCGCTCGATCGCAGCCGCGAGTGCGGGTGCCAGCGACGCGCTCGTGGCGCCAGGACCGCTGTCGAGCTGCTCGTGCCCACGGACGGAGCCGTGCTCGTCGACGAGCGCGATCTTGGCGTGCGTTCCGCCGACGTCGACACCGATGGCGAGCGAGCCGCTCATGCAGCCATCTCCGCCACGAGGCCGACGAGGTCCCGCACCTCGAGGCCGCCCGCGGAGGCGACGCGGGCAAGGTTATGCAGGGCGTACGGGG
>CAYMBB010000358.1:0-2255 GCA_964388515.1 uncultured Anaerolineaceae bacterium | reverse complement strand
AGCCCGGGGCTACCACCTGGCGCTCGAGTCGATCGCCCGGCGGGCCGCGGCCGGCGAGCTGGGGGCGGCCAGAGGAGACGCTCATGGCTGAGCCGCCCGAGCCGATCCCGGGCGCTGACCCGACCGAACCGGCCTCTCCCCTGGCGCCCCTGCGAGCCCGCATCGACGCGATCGACCGCGAGATCGTGGCGCTCCTCAACGAGCGAGCCGAGATCGCCCTGGAGATCGGACGGATCAAGAAGGCGACCGGCCGACGGGCCATCCGCGACGCCGCCCGCGAGCAGCAGGTCATCGAGCAGGTGACCCGCGCCAGCGCCGGCCTCTTCCCCGAGCCCGAGCTCGTCGCCCTCTATCGCACGCTCATCGCCGCCACCCGCAAGGTCCAGACACGCGACCGGGTCCGCAACCGCGAGGGCACGGACAAGGCGGAGTAGCGCCGGGCGAACCGGACGCCTCGCGGCGGCTGGGGGATCGCGTTCAGCGAGCGGTCGCCGAGCGCAGCCCGGCAACCAGGTGGCCGAGGGCGGCCAGGTCGCGACCGTCGGGACCGAGCGCGTCGACGAGCGCCGAGGCGACGATGATCCCGTCAGCGCCGGCCCGGGCGAGGGCGCGGGCGTGGGCCGGGCGGCTGACCCCGAAGCCGACCGCGACCGGGACCGGGGAGACCGCCCGGACCTCGCGCACGAGGCGGCCGACGCTCCGCGGCCGCGAGCGCCGGGCACCGGTGACCCCGACCAGCGAGACGCCGTAGAGGAAGCCGCCGCTGCGGGCCGCGATCCGGGCCCGCCGCTCGGCCGGCGTCGTCGGGGCGACGAGGTAGACGACGGCCAGCCCGATGTCGCGTGCGATCGGCTCGAAGCGGACCCCCTCGTCCGGGGTGAGGTCGGCGATGATCATCCCCGACCCGCCCGCGGCGGCGAGACGCGCGGCGGCCGGACGACCGTCGCCGCCCCCGATCACCTGGTTCGCGTAGCACATCGGCACGAGCGGCAGGTCCGGGCGCGCCGCCGCGATCCGCTCGAGGAGGGCGATCGAGCGCTCGAGCGTCGCCCCCGCCCGGAGCGCCGCCGAGGCCGCGTGCTGGAGCGTCGCGCCGTCGGCCAGCGGGTCGGAGTACGGCAGCCCGATCTCGAGCAGGTCGGCGCCCGCGTCGGCCGCGGCGAGGGCCGCGCGGTAGCTCGTCTCGGCGTCGGGGTAGCCCGCAACGATGTACGGGATGAGCGCCGCGCGCCCTTCGGCCCGCGCCCGGGCGAAGGCGGCGGCGATCCGGCGCGCCCCGGGCGTCTCGTTCGTGCCAGCCGGCGCGTCCCTGGTCGCGTCGGCGGTCGCGTCCGTCGGCGCGGCGGGGACGCTGCCAGAGCGGAGGGTCGTCTCGTCAGCGACCGTCATCGGACCATCTCCCAGCGCTCGAGGGTGGCCAGGTCCTTGTCGCCCCGGCCGGAGAGGCCGAGCAGGACGACCGTCTCGGCCGGGTACGGTCGACCGGACCCCTCCGCGCCGGCCAGGAGCCGGGGCAGGACTGCGAAGGCGTGGGCCGTCTCGAGCGCCGGCAGGATCCCCTCGGCGGCCGTGACGGCGCCCAAAGCGGCGATCGCCTGCGCGTCGGTCGCGGCCGCGATCTCGAGCCGGCCGGCCGCGAAGAGGGCTGCGATCTGCGGCCCGACGCCCGGGTAGTCGAGCCCGGCCGAGAGCGAGTGGGCCTCGAGGACCTGTCCATCGCCGTCCTGGAGCATCAGCGAGCGCGCGCCGTGGAGGATCCCCGGGCTGCCTCCGGCAAGGGCCGCGGCGTGGCGGCCGGTCGGGATCCCGTCGCCGGCGGCCTCGGCGACCGCCAGGCGAACGCCCGTTTCGCCGATGAACCGGCTGAGCAGGCCGATCGCGTTCGAGCCGCCGCCGACGCAGGCGAGGACGAGGTCGGGCAGGCGGCCCTCGACGGCGGCCAGCTGGGCCGCCGCCTCGTCCCCGATCACGCGCTGGAGGTCGCGCACGATCGTCGGGTACGGATGGGGACCCATCGCCGAGCCGAGGACGTAGTGGGTGGTCTCGACGTTCGTCACCCAGTCGCGCATCGCCTCGTTGATCGCGTCCTTGAGCGTCGCGCTGCCGCTCGTCACGGGGCGGACCTCGGCTCCCAGGGCGCGCATCCGCTGCACGTTCGGCGCCTGGCGCTCGATATCCTCGGCGCCCATGTAGACGACGCACGGCAACCCGAGGAGGGCGCAGGCGGTGGCGGTGGCGACGCCGTGCTGGCCGGC
>CAYMBB010000357.1:0-2256 GCA_964388515.1 uncultured Anaerolineaceae bacterium | reverse complement strand
GCGAGAACCTCGTCTTCGCCGCGACGGGCGTGACCGCCGGCGACCTCCTGCATGGTGTCCGGTTCTTCGGCGGCGGCGCCCGGACCCACTCGCTCGTGATGGCCTACCGCACCCAGCAGGTCCGCTTCATCGACACGGTCCACATGTTCGACCGCTCGAAGCCGCCGGCGGTCCGGCTCTGACGCCCTCCGTCCGGCCTCCGATACCCGACCGCGCGACCCGGCCCCGGCAGATCGTGGCCATGGGCGGGGGTGGCTTCTCGATGGAGCCCGACAACCCGCTCCTCGACGACTTCATCCTCTCGCTCGCCGGCAAGGCGCGCCCGCGCGTCTGCTTCGTACCCACCGCGAGCGGCGACGACCCGGCCTACATCGTCAGCTTCTACGACGCGCTGGCGATCCGCTCCGTCGCCAGCCACCTGCCGCTCTTCGCCCGCCGGGGCGAGGACATCGGCGCCTTCCTGCTCGCCCAGGACATCGTCTACGTCGGCGGCGGCAACACGGAGAACATGCTCGCGGTCTGGCGGGTGCATGGCGTCGACCGGGCGCTCCGGGCCGCCTGGGAGGCCGGGGTCGTCCTGGCCGGGCTGAGCGCGGGCTCGCTGTGCTGGTTCGAGACGGGCTTGACCGACTCGTTCGGGACGGCGCTCGAGCCTCTGAGCGGCGGGCTCGGCCTGCTGCCCGGCAGCCACTGCCCGCACTACGACGGCGAGCCGAACCGGCGGCCGGTCTACCGGCGCCTGATCGCCGAGGGGCTGCCGGCCGGGTACGCCGCCGACGACGGCGCCGCGCTCCACTTCGTGGGCACCGAGCTGCGCGAGGTCGTCAGCTCCCGGCCGGAGGCGTTCGCCTGGCGGGTCGAGATGCGCGACGGCGAGGTCGTCGAGACCCGGCTCCCGAGTCGCTATCTCGGGACGGCGGGCGGCCGGCCGGCTGGTTCGCCGGCGCCGCGCTCAACACCCACCGGTTCGGCGCCCGGTTCGGCGCCATCCGGCTGACCGCCCTCCGGGATCCAGCCGCCCGTGGCCGCGTCCCAACGAGCGACCGGCCGGACCGCGTCGGGCCCCTCGACGGCGAGCCGGCGGCGGCGGGCGGAGTCGACGGTCTCGCCCCAGCCCGGTGGCACGAGCCGGGGCGCCAGCTCGGCCAGCGGAGCGAGAACGAAGAGCCGCTCGTGAGCCTCGCGGTGGGGAACCTCGAGCAGTCGCGCCGCGCGCTCCGGATCTCGGTCCGCGTCGAGTGAGCGGGCGGCCGGCGGGCGATCGATCGCCAGCCGCGCCCGGCCGAAGACGAGCAGGTCGAGATCGAGCTCGCGCGGGCCCCAGCGCCTGCCCTCGCGCCGCCCGAAGGCACGTTCGAGCCCCTTGAGGGCGACGAGCAGGGCGATCGCGCCGGTGGCCGGATCGGGGCCGGCCGGGACGTCCAGGGCGACGACCGCGTTCCGGAACTCGGGCTGGTCCTCGACCCCCACCGGCCGGCTGACGTACAGGCGCGAGACGCCCGCCAGCCGGGAACCCGGCAGGGCTGCCAGGGCCCGGATCGCGGCCGCCAGCGTCCCGGCCGCGTCGCCGAGATTCGCACCAAGGCCGATGTAGGCGCCGGTCCGTCGGGGCAGGGTCGTTCCTCCGCTCGCTAGACTCGGGCGATGCCACCCGTCTCGGTCATCATCCTCCATCCCGACGCCGCTCCGGGCGCGGGGCCGCTGGCGCGAGTGCTGGCCGAGGCCCGGGCGGTCGTCGCCGAGGAGCAGCGACGCGCCTTCCGCTCGCTCGGAGCGCACGATGTCCGGCTGATCGCCGGCCCACCGGACGAACTGCCGTTCGGGCGGCGGCTGGCCGGACTGCTCGGTACGGTCGATCAGGGCGGGCTCGTCGTGCTCGGCTCGGGCGCCGTTCCGCTCGCCCGGCCGGGCGACCTCGCGCCATTCGTCGAGACGGCCGGGCGCAGCGACCGCGTCGCGCTGGCCAACAACCGCTTCTCGGCCGACCTGGTGGCGATCGCCCGGGCCGCCGAGCTGCCGCCGATTCCCGACCTGCCGGCGGACAACGCGCTCCCGCGCTGGCTCGCCGAGCGGGCGGGCTGGCAGGTCCGCGACCTCGGCGCGCGCTGGCGGCACCAGGTCGACCTCGACCGCCAGCCAGTCCTCGTGCTCACCGGTCGGGTCGGGCGGGGCCGCTTCCCGGCCGGCGGACAGAGGGTAGGGGCGGGCCGCCGGTTGCGCGCCCGCCGCCGGGCACGGGATCGCCCCCGCCGCCCA
>CAYMBB010000356.1:0-2260 GCA_964388515.1 uncultured Anaerolineaceae bacterium | reverse complement strand
GCGGGCTCCAGTGGCCGTGCTACGACGAGACCCACCCGGGCGAGCTCTTCCTTCATTCGCGCCTGTGGGAGGACCCGGTCCGAGGCCCGCGGGCGCCGTTCAGCATCGTCGACCACGACCCGCCCGTCGATCGGCTCGACGACGACTTCCCACTCAGGCTGACGACCGGCCGGCGACTCGACTCCTACAACACGGGCGTCCAGTCGGGCGGCTACGCCTATCCGAGACGCCGCGGCGAGACGCTCGACATCAGCCCCGAGGACGCGGAGCGGTACAGGCTGACCGAGGGCGAGCGGGTGCGCGTCCGCTCCCGCCGGGGCGAGGTGGTGGCGCCGGTGCACCTGGACGAGACGCTCCGGCCGGGGCTCACGTTCATGACGCTCCACTTCCAGGACGAGGTCGCGACGAACCTGCTGACGATCGACGCGACCGACCCGAAGGCCGGCACGGCCGAGTTCAAGGCGTCGGCGATCCGGATCGAGAAGCTCCAGGCGAAGTGACGGAGGTCTGAAAAACGCGATGAGCAAGCGACCGCGAACCCTCCTTGGCGCCGGTCTCCTCCTGGCCTCCCTGCTGCTGGCGGCGCCGTCCGTCTATGCGGCCGTCGATCGCGCTAAGGCAATGTGACGAAATAACTTGACATTGAGGTGCCCGATCGGGTACGCTGCGGGGGTGATCGACGAGGCCGCCATCCGGACCCGCTACGGATCGCTGGCGGCGGCCCTCGACGAGCGATCGCGACGCCTCGTTCTCGGCGCCGAGGCGCTGGCCGCCGGGCGGGGCGGACAGGCGGCGGTGGCCCGCGCCACGGGGGCCGCCGCAGCGACGATCCGGCGCGGGCTGGCCGAGTTGGGCGCGCCCGGGGGCGGGCCCGGCCGGGGCCGCATCCGGCGACCCGGCGGCGGCCGCAAGCGGACGGTCGATCTCGACCCCACCCTGCGCGTCGACCTCGAGGCGCTCATCGAGCCCACCGCGCGGGGCGACCCCGAGAGCCCCCTGCGCTGGACGACCAAGAGCGTTCGCACGCTCGCCGCCGAGCTCGGGCGGCAGGGTCATGCGGTGAGCTACCGGATCGTCGGCGAGCTGCTCCACGAGATGGGCTACAGCCTGCAGGCCAACCGCAAGGTGCTCGAGGGCGCCAGCCACCCCGACCGCGACGCCCAGTTCCGCCACGTCAGCGAGGCGGTCCAGCTCCAGCTCGCCCTGGGCGAGCCGGTGATCAGCGTGGACACCAAGAAGAAGGAGCTCGTCGGCCCGTTCAAGAACGGTGGCCGCGAACTGCGTCCGAAGGGCGACCCCACCCTGGTCCGCATCCACGACTTCGTCATCCCCGAGCTCGGGCGGGCCAGCCCCTATGGCGTCTACGACCTGGCCGCCAACGAGGCCTGGGTGAGCGTGGGGGTCGACCACGACACGGCCGCCTTCGCGGTGGAGAGCATCCGCCGCTGGTGGACGACGATGGGCGCCCCGCTGTATCCGGGGGCCAGGCGCCTGCTCATCACCGCCGACGCCGGCGGCTCCAACGGCTACCGCCTGCGGCTCTGGAAGCGCGAGCTCGGAAAGCTCGCCGACGAGACGGGGTTGGAGATCGCCGTCTGCCACTTCCCGCCGGGCACGAGCAAGTGGAACAAGATCGAGCACCGCCTCTTCAGCGCCATCAGCCAGAACTGGCGCGGCAAGCCGCTCACCAGCCACGAGGTCATCGTGAACCTCATCGGCGCGACGACGACCCGGACCGGCCTGCGGGTCCGAACCGGGCTCGACACGAACGCCTACCCGGCCGGCGTGACCGTGAGCGACGCGGAGATGGAGACCCTGTACATCCGGACCGACCCCTTCCACGGGGAGTGGAACTACTCGCTCCTGCCCCGCCTCAGGCTCCCCCAGGGGTGAGAGTTATTTCGTGGCAGTCCCTTACCGGGCCCGGCCGATGCCCAGTCGGGCATAGAGCGGGCAGTAGCCGCGCAGGCCGGTCACGACGAAGTCGACGCCCAGGAGCGCGACGCCGATCCAGGCGAGGGCCGCGACGCCGGTCGATGATGACCACAGGATCACGGCGACGACGGTGAGCAGTCCGCCACCGATGATGCGCAGGACCCGCTCGACGGCGCCGAGACGGCCGGGGCGGTGGGGCGAGCTGGATGACACGGTTCACGTCCTTCGGTTACCGGGCCGAGCTAGCGAGGCCAGAACGCGACCGCGAGGATCACCAGGAGCGCGAGCACCACGAACACTCCCACCACCATCAGCGCCTGTGTTC
>CAYMBB010000355.1:0-2274 GCA_964388515.1 uncultured Anaerolineaceae bacterium | reverse complement strand
CGAGGGCGGCGATCGGCACGGCCCGGCCAGTGTAGCCGGAGCGGCCGGGGGCGCGGGTGGCCGGGCGCGGGTGGCCGGGCGCGGGTGGCCGGGCGCGAGTAGCCGGGCGCGAGTGGCCGTCAGCCAGCCGGTTCGGCGACCACCGGCAGCGTCCGGATCGCGTGAGGCACGACGAGGAGCTCGGGCGGGCGACCGACCCCGATCGGGCGACCGACCCCGATCGGGCGACCCACCCCGGGCGGTCGACCAACCCCGGACGGGCGACCAACCCAGAACGATCGATCGCGGTCGGCGGTCGGCTCCCGCGTCCAGTCGGTCGCCGCCCCCGCCCCCACCAGATCGCCCGCCAGCGCCAGACTCGCGTCCAGCGTCGCCGCCGTCCGCATTCCGCAGGCGGCCGGGACCTCCGGGTGCTCGGCCCCGACGACGATGATCGTCGCCTCACGCAGCACGTGCGCGACGAGGTACGCGCGCTGCTCGCCGCCGCGCGCCCCCTCGCGCCGGAGGCGCTCGACCAGCTCGCCCGGGCCGGGCGCGTCGCGCAGCGCCTCGAAGAAGCGCCGCTCCCCCACTCCGGCGCCGGCGCCCTCGGGGATCGTGGCCGGCAGGAGGTAGACGCCGCCCGGGCGGACCGCCGGGACCGGCGCGAAGTGGAGGTACGTCACCGCCCGGGTCGCCTGGTAGAGGTTCGCCTCCTTGGGCGCCCCGACGCCCGCGATCGCGACGTCCGCCTGGCGCACGACCGCCACCGTGAACGCCTCGGCCGCGACCGCTGCCAGGTGGTGGTGAACCGCCTCGGACTCCCCGGCGCCGACGGCGAGCGGGCGGCCGTCGGCATCGGCGACGCGGTTGATCACGAAGCCCAGGCCGACGAGCCGGCCGATCTCGACGACCGCCTCGTGGAACGGGTTGCCCTCCAGCCGGGCCAGGCGGACCCCGGGCTGGTCGAGCATGGCGATCCCATGGGTCGCCGCGATCGTCGGTTCGCCGGCCAGGCCGATCGCGACCGTCTTCGCCCCGCCCGAGTAGCCCGCGTACTGGTGGGGCTCGATGACCCCGGTCGAGACGAGCAGGTCAGCCTCGAGGGCGAGCCGGTTCGTGGTGGCCGGGATGCCGGCGGCGGTCCGGCCGAGGTCGGCGATCGCGTCGGGGTGCTGGGCGTCGTGATCGACGACCCGATAGTGGGCCACGATCGCGGGGCCGAGCTTGGCCCGCTTCTCCGCCTCGGTCGAGGGGCGGTGGAGCCCGGTCGCGACGAGGATCGTGATCTCAGAAGCCGCGATCCCGCCCGCCTCGATCGCGGCCAGGAGCGGCGGCAGGAAGCGGTCGTCCGGGCAGTCGCGGGTCGCGTCGGTGACCGCGATCACGGCCATCGGGGCGCGCCCGGCGGCCCGGGCCCGGGCGGCAGCACGGGCGGCGAGCTCCGGGAGGGTCGGGCCGGCGACCGGTCGGGCGAGGGCCTCGGCGATCGCCCGGTCGAGGTCGCCGAGCGCCGGCAGCCTGGGCGGCACCGCGAGCGTCGCGTGACAGCCGGCAGGCAGACGCGCCCGCGCCCTGCCCGACCCGAGCGGTACGACGATCTTGCTGCTGCGCGTCACTCGGTCAGCGTACGCCGGGAGCGGGATGGCCGGGAAACCGAGTGCCCGCCGGCGATGCCGACGGGCACTCGGACTGTGGTTCGAACGAACCGCTACTTGATCAGGGTGTAGACGACCGCGTGAGCCACCTCGGTGGCACCGCTCTTCACCGAGAGAGTGGCAGAGTGGTCACCGAACGAGGCGCCCTTGTCGGCCGACATCGTGATCGTGATCGTCGCTGAACCATTGGCGCCGAGCGTCACCGGCGTCGGGCTGACGCTGTAGGTCACGCCGGTCCCGGTCGACGAGCCGATCGAGACCGCGTACGTCCCGCCTAAGCCGGTCAGGTCCGAGAGGGTCAGGGTGAACGTGCGGGTCTGGCCCGAGCCAGATGGAACGGCGCCGAAGCTGACACTCACCGGATCGAGGGCGATCTTCGCGGTGACGGCCGAGAGAAGGTTCTCCCGCCCGGCCCCGATGACGTTCGGATCGTTGACATACCCGTACGTGCTCAGCAAGTCGCGGGTCGGCATGCCGAACCGGTAGTCCTTGAGGACGCCCTGATCGGCGGTGTTCACGATCGCCGAGCGGATCTGTGCGGCCGTCCACTCCAGGCTGACTAGGGCACTCGCCCACTTGACTACGGCGGCCGACCCGGCGAGGTGCGGGGTCGCCATCGAGGTGCCCTGGAAGAACG
>CAYMBB010000354.1:0-2288 GCA_964388515.1 uncultured Anaerolineaceae bacterium | reverse complement strand
CGGCCGAGGGGCAGGCCGAGCCCGATCAGGCCATCGACGACGTACTGGACCGCGAGCGCGGCGAGGACGAGCCCCAGGACGCGGGTCACCACGTTGATCCCGGTCTGGCCGAGGAAGCGGGCGAAGTGGGCCGAGATGCGCAGGAAGAGGTAGGCGAGGAGGAGCACGAGGGCGGCCATCGCCAGCACGACCCCGAACGGCCCGGGCTCGCCGCGCGTCTCGCTGGCCAGGATCAGGATGCTCGCCAGGGCGCCCGGCCCGGCGATCAGCGGGATCGCCAGCGGGAAGACCGAGACGTCCTCCCGGGCGCGGGCCTCGGCTTCCTCCTCGGCGGTCTCGCGCCGGAGCTGGGCGAAGACCATGTCGACCGCGATCCGGAAGAGGAGCAGGCCGCCCGCGATCTGGAGCGCCGCGACGCTGATCCCGAGGTAGGCCAGGAGCGGGCCGCCGGCCACGGCGAAGAAGAGCAGGACGGCGGCGGCGATGAGGACCGCGCGCCGGGCGATCGTGGCCTGCTCGGCCGGGCTGCGGCCCCCGGTGAGCGTGGCGAACCAGGGCACGAGGCCGACCGGGTCGATGACCACGAACAGTGTCAGGAGGGCCTTGACCCCGAACTCGACGGTCACGGCGTCGACCATGACGGCGGGCGACGGGGGGCCACGGGCGAGGAGACCGCGGTCGAAGGGAACACCGGCGCGGACGGCACGGGCAGGGCCCGCCTATCCCCGGTCACCGGGACGACGGCCGTTCCGCCGTTCGGCCGGGCCGTAGGGGAGCGGGATGTACTCGACCGATGGCCGGCGCTGCGCGGTCTGCTCGTAGAGCGCCATCAGGTCGAGGATCTCCGGGGGCATCTCGGTCGAGACCGGGAGGCCGAGCCCGCGCGCCTCGTCGACGTCGATCGGGTAGTCGTGGGTCCAGGTCCCCGACGAGAGCGTGTGCGCCAGCGCCGCGGCCTGCTCCTCGGGCATCCGGTCGCCGAGCAGGCCACGGATCGTGCGCTCCACCTGGCGGATCGCCTTCTCGGCCATGTCGGCCTGGATGATCGTCTGGTCGTCGATCTCGGCGATCGGCTTGCGCTCGAGGACCTTGAGGATCGAGGCCGCCGGCGACTGGCCGAGCTGGGGATCGACCGGTCCCAGAACGGCGTTCGGGGTCATCACGATCTCGTCGGCGGCCAGGGCGATCAGGGTGCCGCCGCTCATCGCGTAGTGAGGCACGAAGACGGTCACCCGGGCCGGATGCTTGCGCAGCGCCTGGGCGATCTGCTCGGCGGCCAGGACGAGCCCGCCCGGGGTGTGCAGGATCAGGTCGATCGGGACCGACGGATCGGTCAGCTGGATCGCCCGCAGGAGCCGCTCGGAATCCTCGATGTCGATGTAGCGGGTGATCGGGAAGCCCAGGAAGCTCATCGTCTCCTGGCGGTGGATCAGGCCGATGACCCGGCTCTGGCGTCGTTCCTCCAGTCGGCGGAAGGCCCGCAGCCGCTGGGCGACGAGCCAGCGCTGGCGGAGCAGGGGCTGCAGCGAGCTGGCGATCAGCAGGATCCAGAACAGGTCGATGATGCTCATCGGCACTCTCCTCGGGTGGGCGTCCGCTGCGCCGGCGGCACGGCCTCCGTCGCGGCCGAGGCTAGCACACGGGGCGCGGCCGCGGCACACCGGCACACCGGCCGCGGCCGCCCTGCGCACGACCTGGAGCGTGCGCGTGATGCCGCCCATGTACATCACATCCGGCTGCACGACATCCACTACCCGCTCATCGATCATGCGCTGCCAGGTGGCGAGGTCCCAGTCCTGCTCCCCGCCCGTGACCTCGAGCGAGAGCGCATTGCGCACCTGCCGGGTCTCCTCCAGCTTCCAGTAGGGGCAGGGCTCCTCGTAGTGGCCGATACCTTCGGCCTCGAGCAGCCGCCCGACCTCGATGGCGCGGCGGACCGAAAAGCCGCTGTTCGCATCCACGAGCTTCGCGATGCCCGGCCCCAGGGCGCGTGCCACGATGGGAACGACCGCTTCGGTCCGTCCCGGCCATTCGTCGACATCGTGCCCGCATTCCGCGCCCACACGCCATTTGAAGGCATCGAAGCCGAGCTCATCGCGCAGCTCGAGGAAGCGGGCCGCCTCCTCCTCGGGCCGGATGTCACGTCGCATGGATGATGCGTAGCTGCGCAGCCGGCGCGGCCGCCCACCCAGGAGCTCCACGACCGGCTTGCCTTCGAGGCGCCCGCGCAGGTCCCACAGCGCCGTGTCCAGTCCCGCGAGCGCACGGCAGCGGTAACTGCCGGGGAA
>CAYMBB010000353.1:0-2301 GCA_964388515.1 uncultured Anaerolineaceae bacterium | reverse complement strand
CCTTCCCGCGGACGCTGCCGCGATGGTAGGTGTCCACGAAAGCGGGGTAGGTCCATGCCCCCGCCTGCCACATTGATTGCGTCCGAGCCCAGCCGCGCTGCGATCTCCTCCGGTGCCACGACCACCAGGTGGTGCTTCGCCCGGCTCGCTCCGATGTACAGGAGCATGCCCAGACGCGGATCGGCCGGGCGCAGCTCGACGAGGACGACGACGTCGCGCTCGAGCCCCTTGAAGCGATGGATCGAGTCGATCGCGATCGTGCCCGGCGGCTGGGCCGGCAGCGCGTCGAACGGGCGCCCCAGCGGGCGGCCGGCCTCGTCCACGCCCCCGTTCCAGAGCGTCAGCCCGCGCCGGAAGCGGCGCTGGCGCCAGACCGTCGAGTGCTCGAGCGAGACGCCGGTCAGGACGGCGATCCGCTCGGGCGCGATCCGCTCGGCCTTTACGAGCCGGCTCAGGACGTCGCGCAGGGCGTCGAGCGTCGGGGCCCCGGGCTCGGCCACGACGATCTCCGGCTCGCGACCGTCGTCGCGCAGGGGCTCGGCCGGCACGTCGCCGGTGTACCAGCGGTAGGCGAAGTCGTGGATCGGCCGGGCGTTCCGGCAGTTCAGGGGCAGGGGAAACTCGGCCAGTCCGAGCGCCGCCGTCTCGTCGGCTCGGTAGAGGGCCTGGGCGGGATCGTGGAAGAGATAGAAGACGTCCTCGCCGGGCGCCGCGAGGAGGAGATCGAGCGAGACGAGCCAGCCCGCCTCGAAGTCCTGGCCCTCGTCGACGATGACCGCTCGCCAGCGCTGCCCGAGTCGGGGGATCGCCGCGTCGAGGGCGCCCGGGAGGATCCGCTCGAACCACTCCCGATCGGGCTGAGCGGGCTGGGGCGGGAGCGTGCCGGCCTCGGCCGCCAGGCGCCGGCAGAGCTGGTGGAACGTCGACACGGTCAGCCGGCCGAGCGCGACCAGCTCGCGCAGCTCCGGCCCGTCGGCGAGAGCCCGGGCCAGCGGGGCGTTGAAGCAGACGAGGAGGACCTCGAAGCCTGCGGCCGCGAGCCGGCGCGCCTTCTCGGCCGCGACGAGCGTCTTGCCGCTGCCGGCCCCGCCCACGATCGACGCCCGGCGGACCGAGCGGAGGGTCTCGAGGAGCGTGAGCTGGTGGCCGGTCGCCGTGACGAGCGCCCGCTCGCCCGCTTCGAGGTCGCCGGCCAGGAGCGGGCGGAGGACGGCCTCAGGCGCGAGGACCTCGGCGATGATCGCGAGCTGGGCCTCGCCGAGCGTCCGATCGCGGCTGCCGTCGCCCGACCAGAAGGCAACGATCCGCTCGAGGGCGGCGGCGGTCGCCTCGGGGCAGGCGAGGTCCGCCCGGTCGAGGAGCAGCTCGAGCGGCGCGTCGGGCCCGAGGGCGGTGGGGGAGGTGCCCGGCTCGCGCCCGAGACTCAACCGGTCGATGTCCGGAGCCGCCACGGCATGGAGCATCCGGGGCGGATCGCCGGACCAGCGGGGGTGGGCGCAGATCAGGCGCGCGAGTGCGTGCTTGGCGGTCTCGGCCTGCTGGAACGGGCTGACCTCGAGGGCCCGGTGGCCGGCGTACCAGCGCCCGAAGCGGTCGCGGCCGAGCGAGCCGCCCTTCGTCTCGATGACGAGCAGGCCGTGCTCGGGCCGGACGAGGAGCAGGTCGATTTCGCCGTCGCGGGCGGGCCCGCCCGGACGCGCCGGCGCGAGCCAGCGGACGTTTGCGTAGGCGCGGGCACCCGTGGGCAGGACGGCCTCGACGCGCTTGCGCACGAGCCGCTCGGGGTCGCGGGCGGGATGACGGGTTGGACTGGCCATATCCCCCGGCTGGTGGCAGATGTCCAGGGACAGCGTAGCACGAGCGGGCAAGCCCTAGTTGACCGGTTGACGGTCGGCGAGCAGCGGCGTCGGGGACGAGGGCCCGGACGGCGTTCGTCGGTGGCGACGGCGGAGTGGGGGAGGGTTCCATACGCGGTGCCAAGCGCAGAGGGCATCCTGCGTTGATCGCGGGCTTCCGGCGCGCGAGGCGGCCGATCGACGCCCAGGAAGCCAATCGCCTCGTCGCGCGCGCCCGTGCCAAGCGAACCTCGCGGACACGCGTGTTGTAGTATCATGCTACATGTACTGACGCCAGGAGGTCCGCGATGCTCACCGTACCCGAGGCCGCGCGCCGAGTGGGGCGCAACCCCGAGACCGTCCGCCGCTGGATCCGCGAGGGCAAGCTGCGCGCCCGCAAGGTTGGCACACAGGAGCACACGGACACGCTTCCGGTGCCGCCCGAGTGGCAGGCGACCTTCTGGGG
>CAYMBB010000352.1:0-2318 GCA_964388515.1 uncultured Anaerolineaceae bacterium | reverse complement strand
GAGGTGATCGCCGACTCGATCGAGCTGACCGCCCGCGGCCACCTGTTCGACGGCCTCGTCTGCCTCGTCGGCTGCGACAAGACGATCCCCGGCGCGGCGATGGCCCTCGCCCGCCTCGACATCCCCGGCCTCGTCCTCTACAACGGAACGATCTACCCGGGCGTGTACAAGGGGCGGAACGCGGACATCGTCACCGTCTTCGAGGCGGTCGGGGCGTACCGTGCCGGCACGATCACCCTCGACGAGCTGTACGCGATCGAGAACGCGGCCTGCCCGGGCGCGGGCGCCTGCGGCGGGCAGTACACGGCGAACACGATGAGCACCGTCCTCGAGTTCATCGGCCTCTCGCCAGCCGGTCTGAACGGGATCCCGGCCGAGGACCCGAAGAAGAACGAGGCGGCCCGCCGGTCCGGCGAGCTGGTCATGGCGCTCGTCCGCGACAACATCCGGCCGAAGCAGATCGTCACCCGGGCCGCGCTCGAGAACGGGATCGCCGCCGTCTCGGCCACCGGGGGTTCGACGAATGGCGTCCTCCACCTGCTCGCGATCGCCCACGAGTTCGGCATCCCGCTCTCGATCGACGACTTCGCCGTGATCGCCGAGCGGACCCCGATCGTGGCCGACATGAAGCCGGGCGGCCGGTTCTCCGCCTCCGAGATGTACGAGGCCGGGGGCGTCGCGCTCGTCATGCGCGAGCTGCTCAAGCGCGACCTCGTCCATGCCGGTGAGCGCAACGTCGACGGCCGGACGATGGCCGAGATCGCCGCGGCGGTCGTCGAGACCCCCGGCCAGGAGGTCGTCCGGCCGATCGAGCGGCCGCTCAAGCCGACCGGCGGCCTGGCGATCCTGCGCGGCTCGCTCGCCCCGGAGGGCTGTGTGGTCAAGCTCGCCGGCCACGAGCGCCGCCAGCACCGCGGGCCGGCCCGGGTCTTCGAGTCCGAGGAGTCCTGCTTCGAGGCGGTGAAAGCGCGCCGGATCGAGCCCGGCGACGTGATCGTCATCCGCCACGAGGGTCCGGCTGGCGGCCCCGGGATGCGCGAGATGCTGAGCGTCACCGCCGCCCTCGTCGGCGAGGGGCTCGGGGAGTCGGTCGCGCTCCTGACCGACGGGCGGTTCAGCGGCGGGACGCACGGACTGATGATCGGCCACGTCGCGCCCGAGGCGGCCCTCGGCGGCCCGATCGCCGTCGTCCGCGACGGCGATCCGATCGTCATCGACGTCGACCGCCACGTCCTCGACCTCGACCTCCCGGCCGACGAGATCGCCCGGCGCCTGGCAGCCTGGAGCCCGCCCCCGCCACGCTACACGGGCGGCGTGATGGCGAAGTACGCGGCCCTGGTCAGCTCGGCCTCCCAGGGCGCGGTGACGACCGGGGGGCGGATGGGGGCCGGCCTCGCCCGGCGCGCGGAGTGACCCGCCTCGGCCCGGGCCTGACGATCGGATTCAAGACGTCGCCCCAGGGGGTCGACGTCGCGATGATCGACGCCCTCTGGCGGCTCGCCGGGGAGCTCCCGGTCTTCGACGCCGGCTGGCTCAACGACCACCTCAGCGACGTCCGGCTCGAGCGCGGCGGGGCGAGCCTGGAGGCGATCACCCTGGCCGCCGCGGTCGCCCATCACGTGCCCGGGAAGTGGATCGGGATGGCCGTCCTGTCGAACACGTTCCGCCACCCGGCCGTCCTGGCCAAGCAGGCGACCGTCCTCGACCAGCTGACCAGCGGCCGGTTCATCCTCGGGCTCGGCGCCGGCTGGCACGAGGGCGAGCACGAGGCGTTCGGCATCCCCCTCCCGCCGCCGCCCGAGCGCTTCGATCGGCTCGAGAGCAGCCTCCGGGTCCTGAGCGCGCTCTTCTCGGACGACGCCCGGCGGCCACCGGGAGTCGACCTCGACGACCCATTCGTCCCCCTCCGGGGGGCCACGAACGCGCCGCCGCCGCTCCGGCCCGGTGGTCCCCTCATCTGGCTCGGCGGGCAGCGCCGGCGCGGAATCGAGCTCGCGGCGCGCTACGCCGACGGCTGGCCGATGCCCGGTGACCGGGCCGGTGACGTCGACTACTTCGCGGCCAAGCGCGATCAGATCCGCCGGGCGCTCGAGGCCGCGGGCCGCGACCCGGACGACTTCTCCTTCGCCGGTCAGGTGGCGGTGGGGGGTGCGCGGGCTACTCGGCGCGAGGCCCTCGAGTCGGCGGGCGCCTTCGTCCGGGGCGGCGCCGATCACGGCGTCGTCGGCGTCCCGGGGGCGCTCGGCCCGGCCGTCCTCGAGGCCGCGGCCCACGAGGTCGCCGAGCCGCTCCGCGACCGGTTCGCCTGAGCCGACGCG
>CAYMBB010000351.1:0-2327 GCA_964388515.1 uncultured Anaerolineaceae bacterium | reverse complement strand
CCGAAGGCCACTCGCAGCGCGGTCGGGCCGGCCGCGGCCTCGGCGCCGTAACTGCGACGGTACGCCGCCGACAGCCGCTCCTCGGTGGCCCCCAGGCGGGCGAGCCCCCACCGATCGCTCGGTCGGCGCTCCGCGATCAACCGCTCGAGCGAGCGGCGTGAGAAGCGCCGATGCCCGCCCGGTGTCGTGAACGCCTCGACCCTCCCCGTGTCCGCCCAGCGCCTGAGGGTATCCGCGTCGACGCCGAGCAACCGGCTTGCGGCCCCGAGCGCAAGCCACTGGCCGCGGTCGGTGGGACGCGAGTGTGAGACCACGATCGAATTGGCTCCCGATGGAGGCGACACCCGCTCTCGCCAGCATGCGAATCTACGTAAATCTAACCGTCGGGGGCCGCAGGGGCCGAGAGGATAGGACAGCGCGAACGGCCTGTCAAACCGCCACCCAAGGCATATCGTGTCGCCCTACGACGACGCTACCGTCGGCCGACTCGCCCGGGCCGTTCTCCCGGATCGCGTCGAGGGCCTGGCCGTTGTCGGACAGGTCGACGCCCTTCGCGAAGACCGCGGCCATGCCGCACTGGTCGGCGTCGAGGACGAACTTCTCGTAGCCGATCGTCAGCCCGCCCTCGAGCCAGCCGGCCGCGTGGAGGACGAAGTTCACCCCGGCGAGGATGGTCGGACGAAGGTGTTAGCCGACTCGTAGGCCGCCTAGTACTTACTGGCGTAATAGAGCGGCATGGTGTACGCTCCGTGGATGAGGAAGCTCGCCACCACCATCGTGTTGTCGGAGGCTGAGCAGGAGACGCTCCGATCCTGGCTGCGGGCCGGGACGAGCGAGCAGCGGATGGTCGAGCGGGCCAGGATCGTCCTGGCCGCCGCAAACGGCATCGGCACGAACGAGATCGCCCGCGAGCTCCGGACCCGTCCGGCGCGCGTGAGCAAGTGGCGGACGCGGTTCGCCCGCGAGCGCCTCGGTGGGCTCGTCGACGCGCCCCGTCCCGGAGCCCGGACGCGCTACGACGAGACGACCGAGCGCCGGATCCTCGCCACCCTCGATGAGCCGCCTCCGGCCGGTCACGCGACTTGGACCGGCTCGCTTCTCGCGGCGCATCTCGGCGATGTCAGCTCGGACCAGGTCTGGCGGACGCTCCGCCGCCATCTGATCAGCCTCCGACGCCGGCGGAGCTGGTGCATCAGTACCGACCCCGAGTTCGCGGCCAAGGCGGCCGACGTCATCGGGCTCTACCTCGACCCGCCCGAGAACGCGCTCGTGCTCTCGGTCGACGAGAAACCCTCGATCCAGGCGCTCGAACGAGCGCAAGGGTGGCTGCGGCTGCCCGACGGGCGCGCCCTCACCGGCTTCGCCCACGAGTACAAGCGCCACGGCACGACGACCCTGTTCGCCGCCCTCGACGTCGCCAGCGGACAGATCCAGACCGGCCACTACCACCGTCGCCGGCGACGCGAGTTCCTCGACTTCATGAACGAGGTGCTCGCCGCCCACCCCGACCCAGAGCTCGAGATCCACGTCGTCCTCGACAACCTCAACACCCACAAGCCCAGGCACGACCGCTGGCTGGCGCGCCACAAGCACGTCCACTTCCACTACACCCCGACCCATGCGAGCTGGCTCAATCAGGTCGAGATCTGGTTCAGCATCCTCAAGCGGGCAGCGCTCGACGGGGCGAGCCACACGTCGCCACGCGAGGTCCGCGGCGCGATCGACCGCTTCGTCGGCGCCTACAACGAGACGGCGACCCCGTTCGAGTGGCAGAAGCGAGAGGTGCATCAAGTGACCCTCAGCGCACATTACGCTGACTTGCGCCACTAAGTACTAGGCATCCGGGATCTTGGAGGCGCAGACGTTGCCGCCCGACCGGAACGGCACCTCGAGCCGCAGGGCGAGCCCGGCCATGACGTACAGGACGAGGGCCCACCGCCTTTCGCTGACCCCGGAGCGCGCCGCCCAGATCGTCCGCCAGGTCGACGGGGCGCCGGGAGGCGCTCCTCGGGCTCGCGTCCGGGCTGGTCGGTCATCGATCTCCTCGGCGGACGGGTGTGAGGGGCTGCATCGTGGTCAGATACAGCCGGTCGGGCTCTTCGGCGGAATCAGGCCCGGCTGACCGAGCGCGACCGGGAGCGGACCGAGCGTGATCTTGCCGGTGTCGAGCGTGAGCGTGCCGTCGGCGGCGACGGACTCGGCGAACCGGTCCATGCTCCGCGGCGCCGGGCCGAACTGGGCGCCGGCGGCCTTGATCCCGAGCCGGTCGTAGCGCGACCCGTGACAGGGGCACTCGAACCAGTAGTTCTTCAGGCAGAAGTTCGGCT
>CAYMBB010000350.1:0-2339 GCA_964388515.1 uncultured Anaerolineaceae bacterium | reverse complement strand
GGGATGTCCGGGTCGGGCACCTTCAGGCGGACCGGCCCGGCCTTGAGCTGTTCGAGGGTGATCCCCTCGGCCGGGCCACCCTCGGCCAGGATCATCTCGATCGCCTCGTCCTCGGTGACCTCGAAGTACTGGGCGGCGAGATCCGGGGCGATCCGGCGAACGATCTCGCGCCAGATCCACAGCTCGGAGCGTGACTCGCCCACGGGCGGGATCGCTGGCTGCTGGAGCTGGAGGAACGGGTGGAGCGGCGTCGCGGTCAGGTCGGTCTTCTCGTACCACGACGCTGCGGGCAGGACGATGTCCGCCCAGCGCACGGTGTCGGTCATCTGGTGGTCCACGACGACGATCAGGTCCAGCCCGGCGAGCGTCCGGTGGAGCCGGTTCACGTCCATCGCCTGGATGAACATGTTGGCGAACGTGCAGACGAGGGCATGGAACCCGTTCTTCGGGTACGGGACGTCCGGATGCATCGTCTCCGTGCGACCGCGCACGAAGTAGATGCTCGGCACGATGTGTGCCTTCTTGCCGCCCGGGTTGAACCAGGGAGCCACCTTCACCCGGACCTTGTACTGCCCGACGTACACGGAGAACCCACCGCCGGAGCGCCCGATGTTGCCGGTCACGGTCGCCAGCAGGGCAAACGCCCGGCCGGTGAGATCGCCGTGGTACCAGTGGTTCGCGCCGCCGCCCATGAGGATGGCGGCCGGCGCCTCGCTGGCGTATGCCCGCGCCAGCGCAACGATCCGGTCGGGATCGATCCCGGTGACCTCCCCGGCCCGCTCGGGCGTCCACCGGTCGAGCTCAGCCCGAACGAGGGCGAAGCCGGGCGTCACCTCGACCGTTCGTCCGTCGGCCAGGGGCAGCCGGTAGGTACCCGCCAGGGCGGCCGAGACACCCTCGGGCAGGCCGAGCCTGTCCGTGCCGATGGTCACCGGGGCAGCGGTGTTCGTGTCCCAGGCCACGAAGCGGTCGGGGGAGCCGGCCGGGTCGAGATCCGCCTCGCGCAGGCGCTTGCCCGTGTCCGCCCGGACGAGGAGCGGACCGTCGGTGTAGCGGCGCACGAAGTCGAGGTCGGCCGTGCCGTCCTCGAGGATCTGCCGGACGAGGGCCAGCCCGAGGGCAGCGTCGGTGCCGGGCCGGATCTGGAACCAGGCGTCTGCCTTGGCCGCGCTGCCGGAGAACGTGGGATCGACGACGACCATCCGGGCGCCGTTCTCGACCGCGTCGAACAGGAAGTGAGCGTCCGGGATTCGCGTCTCGATCGGGTTCGCGCCGACGAGGAGGAGGAACCGGCTGTTCGCCCAGTCCTTCGCTTCGTGCTCGGCGTTCTGGACGCCGAACGTGATCGGCATCCCCATCGGGAGGTCGCCGTTGAAGTCGAAGCTCGTGCCGTGGGTCATCCCCAGGAGAGCGCTCGCCCGGTAGTTCGCCCCCTTCTGGATGTAGCCCGAACCGGGCACCTGGCCGAAGACATGGATGCTGTCCCAGCCGTATGTCTCCCCGATCCGCTTCAGCTCGCCGGCGATCCGGTCGAGGACCTCGTCCCAGGTCGCCGGGCGGAACTCGCCCGAGCCGCGCTCGCCGGTCCGCACGAGGGGCGTCATGATCCGGTCCGGCCCGTGGACGAGCGTGTGGTAGGAGAGCCCCTTCATGCAGCCGCGCGGGTTGTAGACCCGGTCCGGGTAGTCGGCCGCCTGCTGGATCTTGACGATCCGGTCGTCCCGGACGAAGGCGAGCTGGCCGCAGCTCCCGGTGCAGTTTGGCGAGCAGGTCGTCCGGACGACGCGGTCGACCGGCAGCGAGCGCGGCGCGTCGTCGCGTCCGGCGTTCGCGACCTCGACGCCGACGGACGCGGTCGCGGCGGCTCCGGCCGCGAGGCCGGCGCCCTTGAGCAGCTGTCGTCGCGTGAGCGCCATCAGCGCCGGCCTCCCGAGCCCGTCGCGCGGACGACCGGACCGCTCATCGGGCCGGTCATGCCCGCACTTCCGGCCGGACGCGCGGCGAGGCGGGGCAGACGGGGTCGAGCATCGCGTGATCGGTGGCACCGCAGGCGGCGCAACGAGTGGCGGTCGTGCCCGCCGGCAGCGGCCGGAGGACGCCCGTCGCCGCCCGCAACCACCCAGCGACCGGGCCGACGACGAGGGCGAGGGGAGCGACGCCCGCCAGGGCGAGCAGGCGGCGGCGAGTCAGGTGGGGCACGCGAGAACCTCACAGGCAGGTGACATGGCCGGGCAGGAGACACTCTGCGACCGGGCCGAGCAGAGGGTCATGGGCCGCTCGGACCGAAAGACGGGAGACACGGCTCTCCACGAAGAAGTAATTGCAAGTTAGTGCGTGTT
>CAYMBB010000349.1:0-2340 GCA_964388515.1 uncultured Anaerolineaceae bacterium | reverse complement strand
CCACCCGGCGGCTGCACACGTCGGCCGCCGGGCGCCACGGCCGGGCTCGGGGCGCCCAGCGCTACTTCCGGCGCAAGCGCGTCGGGAAGGCCGCGACCCTCCGCGAGCGCCGCGCCAACGGCTGACCCGCCGCGACTCGCCGTCGGGCCGACAGACGACCCCGCCCCACCGGACGGGGTCGCGTCATGGTACGCCCGGCATGGGCAGCAGCTTGGAGGTGAAAGTCCTCTGGGGATCGAGGTGGTACGAACCCCTAGCCGGAGGCAACGGCGTCACCGCGAGGTGGGGTCCGAAGGAAGCCCGAGGCAAAGCTCCGACCCGAGGAACACGAACCGCATACAAGGCTGGGCAGCCCGGATGAGCCGGCAAGGCACGGTGACGTCCGCGACCACCAAGGGGCTGTCAGGTAAATGCGGTGGGGCTGGAGCGAGGGCGGCTGCCCTTATCCGGGGAGGCCTCGTCGGGGGCCGGAGCGATCCGGCCGCCCTCACGGCAACGTGGCGGTGGACCGACGAGGAGTCAGCAGCGGCCATAGTACCGGCGGGGATCAAGATCGCCGGGAAGGGCCAAACGCGAGAGCGAGGGACGATCCGGAGCGACTCGCGATCGGCGTATCGACCGCAGCCACCCCGCCCCCCTGGCGGGCCTGGCGGGGAGGCACGAGGGTGAAGCCCGCAGGCACCCCGGCAGAGCGCAGCGCCGATCCGGCGTCACCCGCCATCACCCCTCACCCCGCCCGAGCCGACGATCTCTGGGAGGCGTTCCTCTCAGCTGACAACCTCGCCCGGGCGCTCCGGCGCGTCGAAGCAAACGGCGGTGCCCCGGGTCCTGACGGCATGACGACGGACGAGCTTCGTCCGTTCATCAAGGCCCACTGGCCAGAGGTCCGCACGAGCCTTGACGCTGGCACGTACCGGCCAGCTCCCGTCCGGCGGGTGATGATCCCCAAGCCCGGCGGTGGCGAGCGCGAGCTGGGCGTGCCGACGGTGCTCGATCGCTTCCTCCAGCAGGCGTTGAGCCAGGTCTTGAGCCCGATCTTCGAGCCTTCCTTCTCGGACCGCAGCTTCGGCTTCCGGCCCGGACGGAGCGCCCATCAGGCCGTCTTGGCGGCCCGACGGGCAATCGAGGCGGGCGAGACCTGGGTCGTCGATGTCGATCTCGACCGGTTCTTCGACCGGGTCCAGCACGACGCCCTCATGGCCCGCGTGGCCAGACGGGTCGGCGACCGGCGGGTGCTTCGACTCACCCGCCGTTATCTCGACGCCGGTGTCATGGTCGCCGGTGTGAGGGTCGCGACGGTCGAGGGGACCCCGCAAGGGTCACCCTTGAGTCCGTTGCTCGCGAACATCATGCTCGACGACCTCGACCAGCTGCTGGAGCGGCGGGGCCATGTGTTCGTCCGCTATGCCGACGACCTCCGGGTCTATGTGGCATCCGAACGAGCCGCCAGCCGCGTGCTCGACGGCGTGACGGCCTTCGTGGAGCAACGGCTCCATCTGCGGGTGAACCACGCGAAGAGCGGCATCGCCCCGGCGACCGTCCGGGGCCTGCTCGGCTTTGGCTTCGTGCGTAACGCGGGTCACGTGAGGATCAGGCTCGAGCGCAAGACGCGTCAGCGCGTCAAGGCTCGACTACGCCAGCTCACCGATCGGCATCGCTCGATCGCCATGCCGGTCAGGATCGCGCTTCTCAACCGGTTCATCGGTGGCTGGAGCGCGTACGTTGCGCTGGCCGAGACGCCGTCCGTGTTCGACGAGCTCGACGAGTGGCTCCGGCGGCGGTTGCGGCAGGTCCGCTGGAAGGAGTGGAAGCGCTACAAGGCACGTCGGCGCAACCTCGTCGCTCTCGGTATCCCCGACTGGCAGGCCCGCCAGTGGGCAGCCAGCCGACGGGGCTACTGGCGCGTCTCTGGCTCGCCCATTCTCACCCGCGCCCTGCCCAACCGCTACTGGGTTGCACTTGGTCTCGTGCCGATCGGCGATCGAGTCCGACGCCTCTGGGTTCTCTGGCGAACCGCCGGATGCGGACCCGCACGTCCGGTGGTGTGGGAGGGGCCGGGGTGACCCCGGCCCCTACCCGATTTGGCGGGTACTCGGAGGAACCCGGGGTCAGTTCCGGGGCTCTCCGCTCCGGACGGCGGCGATCGCGTTCTCGAGCTTGAGCTTGGCGATCGTCAGGTACTTGGCGAGGTTGGTCCGGTCGACGTCCGGGATGGCGCTCACGACGTCCTGCCCGCGCAGAACCGCCACCAGCTCCTCGATCGCTTCGGCAAGGTGCTGCTTGGCCGTGACGAGGGAATCGTCGCTCAGCGGCCGGGCCGGGCGCACGCCCGTCCCCGCG
>CAYMBB010000348.1:0-2341 GCA_964388515.1 uncultured Anaerolineaceae bacterium | reverse complement strand
CGTGAACGACCGCTACCTGCGTGCCGCCCGGCGCGAACCGGTCGACCGCACCCCCGTCTGGTTCATGCGCCAGGCCGGCCGTTCGCTGCCCGAGTTCCGCGCCGTCCGGAGCAAGGCCTCGCTCGTCGAGATCACCCGTGACCCGGCGCTGAGCGCCGAGGTCACCCTCCAGCCGGTTCGCCGCCTCGGCGTCGATGCCGCGATCCTGTTCGCCGACATCACGACCCCCCTGGCCGGGCTCGGCGTCGCGTTCGACATCCGGCCCGGCGTCGGCCCGGTCATCGAGCGCCCGATCGCCTCGGTTGCCGACGTCGCCCGGCTTCGTCCGTTCGAACCTCGCGAGGCGGTCGGTCCGCTGCTCGAGGCGATCGGCCTGATCCGGGCCGACTCCCCTGTCCCGCTGATCGGCTTCGCCGGCGCCCCGTTCACGCTCGCCTGCTACCTCGTCGAGGGCGGCCCGTCGCGCGACTTCCTGCGCACGAAGACGCTGATGCACGTCGATCCCGTCGCCTGGGCCGGGCTGATGGACGCCCTGGTCGAGATGACGATCCGCTACCTCGGGGCGCAGGTGGCGGCCGGCGTCCAGGCCGTCCAGCTCTTCGATTCGTGGGTCGGCGGGCTCGGGCCCCGCGACTACGAGCGGAACGTCGGACCCTGGATGCGCCGCCTGTTCGAGGGGCTGGCGCCGCTCGGGGTGCCGACCACCCACTTCGGGGTCGGCACGGCCGGCCTCCTGCGCCTCCAGGCGGCGGCCGGCGGCGACGTGATCGGGCTCGACTGGCGGATCGCCCTGGCCGACGGCTGGGCGGCGGTCGGCGACCGGGCCGTCCAGGGCAACCTCGACCCGGCCCTCCTGCTCGGCCCGTTCGAGACGGTCGCCGAGACGGCCCGCTGGATCCTCGACCAGGCCGGCGGCCGGCCCGGCCACATCTTCAATCTGGGCCACGGCGTCCTGCCCGAGACCGACCCGGACGACCTGCGCCGCCTGGTCGACCTCGTCCACGAGCACGCCCCGCGGCCGGTCCCCGCCTCTGCCCCGCCACCCGCCGCAGCTTCGACCGCCACCGCGACCACAACCCCCACCCCCAGCACCGGGAGTTTCCAGTGACCGACGCCGTCCTGCTCATGGCCTACGGCAGCCCTGACACGCTCGACCAGGTCGAGGTCTACTACACCGACATCCGGCGCGGCAGCCCGCCGCCCCCCCACCTGCTCGAGGAGCTGATCGGGCGCTACCGCGCGATCGGCGGCGGCTCGCCCCTGTCGCGGATCGTCGAGCGCCAGCGGGCGGCGCTCGCGGCCGAGCTCGCCCGGCGGGCACGGCCGCTGCCGGTCTACGCGGCGATGCGCCACATCGAGCCGCGGATCGGGCGGGTGGTCGAGACGATGGCCGCCGACGGCATCGAACGGTTCGTCGCGATCGCCCTGGCGCCCCAGGCCTCGTCGAACGCGGCCGGCTACCGGCGGGCGGTCGAGGCGGCGATCGCCGGTCTGCGCGAGCGCGGCGAACGGGCACCTGCGTTCGCCTACGTCGAGTCCTGGCACGACGAGTCGCGCCTCATCGAGGCCCTCGCCGCCGCCACCGGCGAGGCGCTCGCCCGGTTCCCCGACCCGACCCGCGTCCGGGTCATGTTCACCGCCCACAGCCTGCCGGCCCGGGTCGTGGCCGAGGGCGACCGCTACCCCGATGAGCTCGCCCGGACCGCCGCTTTCGTCGCCGGTCGCCTCGGGCTGACCGAGTACGACTTCGCCTTCCAGAGCGCCGGCCGGACCGGCGAGCCGTGGCTCGGGCCGGACCTGGGCGACGAGATCCGCCGGCTCGCCGGCGAGGGGGTCCGGGAGCTCGTGGTCTGCCCGGTCGGCTTCGTCGCCGACCACCTCGAGGTCCTCTACGACATCGACATCGAGGCCCAGGCGATCGCCCGGGAGGTGGGCGTCCGGCTCGAGCGGGCCCGCTCGATGAACGACGACCCGATCTTCATCGCCGGGCTGGCCGACGTCGCGACGGCGGCCATGACCGGGACGGAGGCGGCGGCCATGGCTGGGACCGCGCCGGCGGCCGATGCCCCGCCCGATGGCCCGGCCGGCCGGCGACCGGCAGGCCACGGCTGATCGAACGACAGGAGACGACCACGATGGACCAGGCGATCGAACGACGAGCTGGCGGCCACGCGACCCGGGCGGGCGGGCATTCGGGCGGGATCGGCGGTGGCCACCCGGGCGGGCATCCGGGCGGGATCGGCGGTGGCCACCCGGGCGGACCTCCCGGTGGGCATCCGGGCGGGATCGGCACGGTCGGCTCGGGCCAGCCCGAAGGCTCCGTCTACGCCCGGGCTCCAAA
>CAYMBB010000347.1:0-2361 GCA_964388515.1 uncultured Anaerolineaceae bacterium | reverse complement strand
TCGCTACTACCGCGAGTCGAACGCCAACGACGGCGGGGCGTTCGTCACCAGCCAGCGCAGCGACGCGATCGTGCGCCAGGCCCGGGCCGCGGTCGCCGACTTCCTGAACGCACGCTCGGTCGACGAGATCAAGTTCGGCGCCAACATGACCACGCTGACCTTCCATGTCAGCCGCTCGATTGGCGCCACGCTCGCCCCCGGCGACGAGGTCGTGGTCACGATCCTCGACCACGAGGCGAACGTCTCGCCCTGGCAGGCGATGGCTGCCGACCGCGGCCTGACGGTCCGGACGGTCGACATCCGGCTCGAGGACGGGACGCTCGATCTCGAGGACTTCGACCGCCAGCTGAGCGGACGCACGAAGCTCGTCGCGGTCGGCTATGCCTCGAACGCGATCGGGACGATCAATCCGGTCGCCGAGCTCGTCCGCCGGGCGCACGCGGTCGGCGCGCTGACGTACGTCGATGCCGTCCACTACGCGCCCCACGGCCCGATCGACGTCCAGGCCCTCGAGACCGACTTCCTCGCCTGCTCGGTCTACAAGTTTTTCGGTCCCCACGAGGGGATCCTGTACGGTCGGGCCGAGGTGCTCGACCGGTTGCCCGCCTACAAGGTCCGGC
Source organism: uncultured Anaerolineaceae bacterium (assembly GCA_964388515.1). Taxonomy (GTDB): domain Bacteria; phylum Chloroflexota; class Limnocylindria; order Limnocylindrales; family CSP1-4; genus JAKAHU01. The sequence goes on along the minus strand of CAYMBB010000347.1, from coordinate 1,741 downwards.
CGGCCCACGACCGGTTCCAGACCGGGACGCCGAACTTCGAGGGGATCGCCGGCACGCTCGCCGCGCTCGACTACCTCGCCTGGGTCGGCCGGACGTACGGTGGCGCCCACGTCGCCGAGTTCCCCGGCTTCAGCGGCCGGCGCCTCGAGCTCAAGACCGCCCTGGCCGCGATCCGGGCGTACGAGATGGGCCTGTTCGGCCAGCTGATGGACGGCCTGGCGGGCATCCCGGGCGTCCGGGTCTGGGGGATCACCGACCCGGCCCGCTTCGGCGAACGGACCCCGACCGCCGCGCTCACGTTCGAGGGTCTCGCGCCGCGAGCCGCGGCCGAGGAGCTCGGGCGGCGCGGGATCACCGCCTGGGACGGCGACTTCTACGCCCAGGGTCTGATCGAGCGGTTCGGTCTCGCCGCCTCCGGGGGCGTGCTCCGGATTGGCCTGACCCACTACAACACGGCCGGCGAGATCGAGCGGCTGCTGGGCGCCCTGGCGGAGATCGTCGCCGCCTCCCGGACGGCCGCGGCCGCTCGCTGAGGGGCGCGACGGTGGGCGCGCGGCTCGGGATCGGGCTGATCGGGGCGGGCCGGATGGGCTCGACCCATGGCCGGATCCTCGCCCGGGCCGTGCCCGAGGCGCGGCTGGTCGCGATCGCCGACCTCGACCACGCCGCGGCCGGGCGCCTGGCCGAGGAGCTCGAGGTGGAGGCCGTCTTCGGGAGCCCGGAGGAGCTCGTGGCGGCGCCCGGTGTCGACGCCGTCCTGGTCGCGGTCTCGTCGCGCCACCACCTCGACGTCGTGCGGATCGCGGCCGCGGCCGGCCGGCACATCCTGTGCGAGAAGCCGCTGGCGCTGACGATCGAGGAGACCGACGCCGCGATCGCCGCCGCCGAGGCGGCCGGGGTCCGCCTCCAGGTGGGCTTCATGCGTCGCTTCGACCCTGACTACCTCCGGGCGAAGGAGCGACTGGCTGAAGGGGCGCTCGGCCGGCCGACCCTGTTCATGTCGCGCCAGTTCGATGCCGACCCGATCCCCGACACGTTCCGCGATCCGCTCGTGAGCGGCGGGATCATGGTCGACATGGGGATCCACGAGTTCGACCTCGCCCGTTGGCTGATGGACGACGAGGTGATCGAGGTCCACGCCTTCGGGGAGGCCGTCATCGACGAGGAGCTCGGTCGGCTGGGTGACGCGGACAACGCGGTCGTCAACCTCCGGTTCGCGGGCGGGGCGGTCGGTTCGGTCGAGCTGAGCCGGAACGCCTCGTACGGCGAGGACGTGCGAACCGAGGTCCTCGGCCCGTCCGGCTCGGTGTTCGTGGGTCTCCTGCCGCTCAGCGGTGGAGCGTTCGCCGGCCCGGCCGGGTTCTCGATCGACACGCTCCCGACCTCGGAGCCGCGCTTCGGGCGGGCGCTGGCCGAGCAGGCGCGCGCCTTCGCCCGCGCGATCCTCGAGCACCGGCCGGTCGAGGTTGGCGGGAGCGAGAGCCGGTCGGCGCTCGCGATCGCGCTCGCTGCCCGCCGCTCGCTCGAGACGGGCGAGCCGGTGCGGGTCGTGACCGTCGCCGGCTAGCCGGGGATGGTCGCTCCACCGCTCCGGCTCGGGTTCCAGGTCTGGGCCCAGCACGTCTCCTGGCCCGAGCTGATCGCCGCTGGACGCGAGATCGAGGAGCTCGGGTACGCCAGCCTCTGGAGCAACGATCACTTCCTGCCGCTCGTCAGCGGCCCCGACGGTGTCGTCGAAGGG
>CAYMBB010000346.1:0-2384 GCA_964388515.1 uncultured Anaerolineaceae bacterium | reverse complement strand
ACCTGCGCGACGCGAAGCTGACCGAGATCGGCGAGGGGACGAGCCAGATCCAGCGGCTCGTCATCGCGCGAAAGATCCTCGGCCTGCGGGTGCTCTGAGGGTCCGGCGCGCGGGCGTCAGCCGCCGGCGCCCGACGCCTCGGTCAGGCCGGCGCGAAGCGCATCGACGAATCGGGGACCCCACGGTCCCTGGCCGGCCAGGACGAACGGCGGAGCGTCGATCGCCTCATAGCCCTCCGGGTTCGTCACGTACGAGCGGGCGCAGGCGTCGACGGCCGGCCGGAGCTTGTCATACGACGCCCGGTTCCGGAAGACGTAGAGGTACGTCCTGACCGGCGTCGGCTGGTCGAGGCCACTCGCGTTGAGGCGGATCGCCGTCGGCACGAGGTCCGGGTCGTCGCAGCCGGGATCGCCCGAGAGCGCATCGTTGAGCGTGATTCCCCGGGCGGCGAGGATCCCGCGGACGACCTCGAAGCCGGCCGTGCTCGGCTCGGACGACCCGGAGGACGATCCGCAGCCGGCGAGCGCCACGGCGAGCAGGGCGAGGGCGGCCAGGCGAGCCAGGAGCCGGGCGGGGCGGGGCATGCCCGGAGGCTAGCACCGCTCCGCCGGCCGCGCCGCGCGGGCTGTCGTAGGATGTCGCCGACGGTCGGCCCCGGCCGCGACCGTCGGTGGCTGCCGCGGAGGGGCAGCGAGGCCGTACATGCCAGCCCGCGCGGAGGCGCACGATCCACGGTTCGGCGCCGCGCCCCCGCACGACCGAGAGGATGCCGTGCCCGAGATCCGCCCGTTCCGCGCCCTCCGCTACGATCCGGAGAGCGTCGGCGATCTCGCCCTCGTCGTCAGCCCGCCGTACGATGTCATCAGCCCGGCGCAACAGGCCGCGCTGCTCGTCCGGCACCCGAAGAACGTCGTCCGCCTCGACCTGCCTGCCGCGGAGCCGGGGGACCAGCCCGACGACCGCTACCGGCGGGCCGCGCGGACGTTGGCCGCGTGGCCCTCTGACGGGACGTTTCACAAGGACCCGCGGCCGGCGGTCTACGCCTACGAGAAGAGCTACCGCGTCCCGGGCAGCACCGTCGAGCGGACCCAGCGCGGCTTCTTCGGCCGTCTCCGCCTCGAAGCGTTCGGCCCGGGGAGCGGCGTCCTGCCGCACGAGCGGACGCTCGCCGCGCCCAAGGAGGATCGCTACAAGCTCCTCCGCGCGATCGGGGCGAACGTCTCGCCGGTCGTCGGGCTGTACGCGGACCCGGCCGGCCGCGCCTCGGAGATCCTCGCCTCCGTCGCCGCCGGTGAGCCCGAGGTCGAGGTTGCAGACGACGACGGCGTGCGCCATCGGCTCTGGGTCGTCCCGGCCGGCGACGGCAGAGCCGGCGATCCGGCTGCCGGGCTGATCGGCCGGGCGTCCGCGGGCCCGATCACGATCGCGGACGGCCACCATCGCTACGAGACCGCGCTCCGCTATCGCGACGAGCGGCGGATGACCCGCTCGTGCGAGGAGGACCCCGCCTTCGACTACCTCCTGATGCTCTTCCTCGAGACGACGGGCGAGCCGCTGACCGTCCTGCCGACCCATCGCGTCGTGCGCGGCCTGGGCGACGACGGCGCGGCCCGGCTGCTCGCCACGGCCGGCGACCTCTTCGAGGTCCGTCCGGTCGCGTCACTCGACGAGCTCCGTGCGGCCTTCGGGCCAGGCAGCCTCGCCCCGGGCGGGGACGGGCGCCTCGGTCTCGCGACGCGCGCGGGCGGTGGCGTCCTCACGGCCCGGCGCGAGGCCTTTGCTGCGCACCTGCCGCGGGGCGGTGAGGCGCTCCGGCGGCTCGACGTCACGCTCCTCGGCGTCGCGCTGGAGCGCCTCTGCGGGATCGATGCGGCGGCCGTTGCGGCGGGCGACCGGATCGCCTACACGAAGTCCGTGGACGAGGCGCTCGCGTGGGTCGCGGCCGGGACGGACGGCGCCGACGCCGCCTTCCTCATCGAGCCGACCCCCGTCGCGGAGATCGCGGCCGTCGCCCGGGACGGCGACGTGATGCCCCAGAAGTCGACGTACTTCTACCCGAAGCCGCTCACCGGGCTCGTCATCAATCCCCACGAGTGGTGAGTCGATGTCCGAGCTGACCCACGGCGCCGAACCGGCCCGATCGGGCCACCCGTCGACGAACGGCCGCCCGATCCGCAAGGACGAGATCGACCTGGTGGACCGCGGCGTCTACATCGAGTCGTGGCTGCCCGAGCGCCGGTCGCGCCGGAAGCCGCTCCTCTTCATCCACGGCGAGCTCGCCGGCTCGTGGGTCTGGGAGCGCTGGCTTCTCTACTTCGCCGGCCGCGGCTGGGAGGGGCACGCCCTCAACCTCCGGAACCACTACTGGTCGCGGACGGCGGACC
>CAYMBB010000345.1:0-2404 GCA_964388515.1 uncultured Anaerolineaceae bacterium | reverse complement strand
CGCGGTCGGCTCGGTCGTCGTCGGGGTCCGCGACTTCGTCTGGGGGGGGCGCGGGGGGCGCAAGGTCCTCGGGGGCGGGATGCGCCAGGCGGGGATCCGCGCCGCCGCCGGCCTGGTCGCCCTGCGCGACGGCCCGGCCGGGATGATCGAGCGCCTGGCCGAGGACCACGCCAACGCCCGCCGGCTGGCCGAGGAGCTGGCCGAGCTGCCGGGGATCGTCTCCGCCGGCGACATCGCCCAGCCGGAGCCGGGCCCCCTGGACCCGAATCGCGTCCGGACGAACTTCGTCGTGTTCCGGGTGGAGCGCGATCGGGCGGCCTTCCTCGATGCGCTCGCCGCCCGGGGCGTGCTGATGGTCGCCTACCCGCACGGGCAGGTGCGCGCCGTCACGCACTACGGCATCAGCGCCGCCGACGTTGAGGCCACGATCGCCGCGACTCGCGAGGCGCTGGCCGAGACGGCCGGCCTCCCCGCGAGCGCCGCCGCCGCCGCGACCGCCGCCGCGACCGCCGCCGCCGCGACTCCGGCCCGCTGAGGTGAGCGACGCGGACCTCGCCCGGATCCCCCTGACGCGCCCCGGGCGCGCGCCCGACGCCGGCCCGCTCGACGACCGTTTCTACGATCTCGTCGAGGGGCGGGTCCGGCGGATCTTCCGCGACCACCCCGACAGCGCGACGTTCGCCGGCATCCACACCGAGGACCACCGGCTGCCCGACGGCAGCCGGGACGCGGTCGAGCAGGAGATCGCCGACGAGCGCGCCCACCTGGCTGCGATCGAGGCGCTCGACCCGGCCGCCCTCTCGGCCGAGGTCCGCTTCGAGCGCGAGCTGGAGCTCCACAACCTCCGCCGCTCGCTCTTCGACCTCGACGTCCACCGCGTCTGGGAGCGTCGCTCGACCGCCCTCGACACCCTCGGCGATGCGCTCTTCGCGGTCCTCGCCCGCGACTTCGCCCCGCTCGCCGAGCGGCTCGGCTCGCTCGCGGCCCGGATGGAGGCCGTGCCCGCGTTCCTCGGCCAGCACCGCACCCGGGCCACCCGGCCCCAGGTCCGGCTCTGGCAGACCCTAGAGCTCGAGTCGGACCGCGAGCTGCCGGCCTTCTTCGACGAGATCGTGGCCGCCGGCCGGGGCGTCCTCGACGAGGCCAACCAGCGCCGGCTCGAGCGCGCCGCGGCCGGCGCCGCCCGCGCCGTGGAGGAGTACGCGGGCTGGCTGCGCGCCACGCTCGACCATGCCGTCGACGAGTGGGCGCTCGGCCCGGAGCTGCTCGACGAGCTCGTCAGCCTGCGTGCCTTCGACGGCCTCGACACGAGCGCCATCCTGGCCATCGGCGAGGAACAACTGGCGGCGAACAAGGCGGCGCGCGTCGCCACCGCCCGCGAGATCGACCCGACTGTCGACGAGGCGACCGTGGTCGACCGGATCAAGCGCGACCACCCGGCGACGTTCGCCGAGGCGCTCGAGGGCTACCGCGAGGCGATGCGCCGGGCCCGCCAGCACCTGATCGACCACGAGATCGTGACCGTGCCCCCGGACGAGCGGCTGATCGTGATCGAGACACCGGCCTACCAGCGCCATGTCATCCCCTTCGCCGCCTACTTCGAGCCGCCGAAGTTCGATCCGGAGCCGAGCGGGATCTACGTCGTCACCCCCTCGGTGGGCGACGACCCGAACGCGATGCGCGAGCACAACTGGAGCTCGATCAGCAACACCAGCATCCACGAGGCCTACCCGGGCCACCACCTCCAGCTCTCGGTGGCGAACCGGCACCCGTCGCTCACCCGGTTCCTGACCGATGCGCCGGAGTTCGTCGAGGGCTGGGGGATGTACAGCGAGCAGCTGATGCGCGAGCAGGGCTTCGACGACGCCCCGAACTTCCGGCTGAACATGTACACCGACGCCATCTGGCGCGCCTGCCGGATCATCCTCGACGTCCGGATGCACCGGGGCGAGATGGGCGTCGACGAAGCGGTCCGCTTCCTGGTCGAGCAGACCGGGTTCGAGACCGCGAACGCCCGGGCCGAGGTCCACCGCTACACGTATACCCCCACCTACCAGCTCAGCTACCTGCTCGGCAAGGTCCTCCTGCTGCAGCTGCGGGCCGACGAGCAGCGCCGCCTCGGGGCCGATGGTGACGGCGTTCGCGGCCACGTCGAGCCCGACGACGTAGCTGCGGGCGCCCGTCGCCACGCCCAGCCCCCGGCGCTGCCCGATCGTATAGCCGGCGACGCCGCCGTGCTGGCCCACCACGCGGCCGTCGCGGTCGACCACCGGGCCGGGCCGCCGTCCCAGCCGCTCGGCGAGGAACGCCCGCGTATCGCCGTCGGGCACGCAGCAGCTGTCGGCGCTCTCCGGCTTGCCGGCCAGATGCCGCCCGAACGCCCGCGGCATCGCACGCGTGTCCG
>CAYMBB010000344.1:0-2404 GCA_964388515.1 uncultured Anaerolineaceae bacterium | reverse complement strand
GCCAAGGTAATCATGCTCGCCACGGCCAGCCAGCCGAGGAGCCGGAACAGGCCGACACGCGATCTGGCTGGAGGCGTTCCGTATCGGTTCATCAATGAGGTCCCCTTTCCTGGTCGGAGCGCGCATCAATGCGCGACGGCCGCCACCCCGCTCGGCTACCGAATCAGTGCTACCCGCATAGTACCTGCAACTCGGGACCAAGGGTACTAGTCAATACCGGACAAAACTAGAGCGATGAACCCAAGGAACCACCTTACAGAGGGCGCCACCACCCCGATTGCGGTGCATTGGCGCACCAGAGGTACCGGTTCGGAACCTCTTCCACGTTGTCGGGACGAGCGGCGCCTGGCTGTCATCGACCAGCTGCCGTACCTCAGGAAGGTCACTCCCGAGCTGCCGTCGATCCTCTCCTGCGGCTTCACGCCGGGCGTGCGCGACGCGGCGGGCAGGAATGGTCGGATCCGGCTCGTCAGGTCGAGGAGATCGTCGGTCCGGCGCCGGACGCTACCATATGAGCACCCCGTGACCAGGAGCCGTCCATTGCGTTCATCCGCTCATCCGTCCCGCGCGGCCCAACGGAGCCGGCGAGCTTGACCGAGCCGACCGACTTGTCCCGCGGCAGCGTGTCCGCGACCCAGCCCGACGATCTCGCCTCGCCGCTGCGCACCCAGGCGCGCCGGGCGGTCGAGCGGGCATGGGCGCGGGCGATCGAGGCGGGCACGCTTCCACCGCTCCCGGAGGGGATCGAGGCGCCGGCGGTCGAGGTCGAGCGCCCGGCGAACCCCGAGCACGGCGACCTGGCGACAAACCTGGCCCTCAAGCTCGCCCGCCCGTACCGGCGCGCTCCGCTCGAGATCGCCCGCGTGCTGGCCGACGAGATCGCCCGGGAGGCCGCAGCGACCGCGGAGGTGGCGGAGGCAGCCGCGCCCGCCGGCCCTCCCGCCGCCGCCCCGGCAACCACCACGGCGATGGCGACCCCGATCGCGACCGCCGAGGCCGTCGCGCCCGGCTTCATCAACCTCCGCCTCGCCGACGCCGCCCTGGCCGCGACGATCGACCGGATCCTCCGCGCCCCCGCCACCTGGGGCCGCGTCCGCGTCCCCCAACCGCAGCGGATCAACGTCGAGTTCGTCTCGGCCAACCCGACCGGCCCGCTCCACATCGGCAACGCCCGGGGCGCGTTCGTCGGCGACCTCCTGTGCCGGGTCCTCGAGGCGGCCGGCCACACGGTCACCCGCGAGTACTACTTCAACGACTTCGGGGCGCAGGTCCGCAACCTCGGCGTCTCGGTCTGGGCACTCGCGACCGGCGCGCCGGTCCCCGAGGACGGCTACCACGGCGCCTACGTGGTCGACCTCGCCCGTCAGTTGCCGGCCGAGGTCCGGGCCGCCGCCGAGGCGGCGGCCACAACCGGGGAGGACCCCGCCTGGCCGGTCGGGGCCTGGGCGTCGGAGCAGGTCCGGGCCGGGATCGAGGCGAGCCTGGCCCACCTCGGGGTCCACTTCGACGTCTGGAAGACGGAAGGCTCGCTCCACCGCGAGGGCTGGGTGGAGCGCGCGATCGAGAAGCTGCGCGCCGCCGGTCACGTCTACGAGCAGGACGGGGCGACCTGGTTCCGCTCGACCGCCTTCGGCGACGACAAGGACCGGGTGATCCGCAAGTCGAACGGGGACTACACGTACTTCGCCTCGGACATCGGCTACCTCGAGGAGAAGTTCAGTCGCGGCTTCGACCACCTCGTCTACATCTGGGGGGCCGACCACCACGGCACGGTCGCCCGGGTCCGGAACGCCGCCCGGGCGATGGGCTACGACCCCGCCCATGTCCAGATGATCCTCGTCGCCTGGGTCCGCTTCATCCGCGACGGCCGGGAGATCTCGATGTCGAAGCGCTCGGGCGAGTTCATCACCCTCGACGAGCTGCTGGCCGAGGTCGGGGTCGACGCCGCCCGCTGGTTCTTCGGCTCGCGGGCGTACACGAGCGGGATCGACTTCGACATCGAGCTGGCGAAGAAGCAGTCGAACGAGAACCCGGTCTACTACGTCCAGTACGCCCACGCCCGGATCGCCTCGATCCTGCGCAAGGCGGCCGAGGCCGGGCTCTCACCGGCCGAGTCGGTCGGGGGGATCCTGGCCGGCGCGCCGGAGGCGGCCCTGGCGCGGGCGGTCGTCCGCCTGCCCGAGGTAGTCGAGGACGCGGCGGCGGCCGAGGAGACCCAGGGGATCACGGCCTTCGCGACCGACCTGGCGACGACGTTCCACGCCTTCTACCGCGACGCCCGGGTGATCGACCGGGCCGAGCCGGAGCGGTCGCGGGCGCGACTGGCGCTCGTCCTGGCGACGAAGACGACGCTGGCCAACGCCCTCGGCCTGCTGGGGATCTCGGCCCCCGAGTCGATGTAGGG